>JAGQJP010000720.1 GCA_020430585.1 Myxococcales bacterium
CCTCCTTCGAGGTAGAGCACCAGGCCCATCGCCCCTAGCCTCGGATGCCACCACTCGCCGAGCTTGATCCCCGCCTCATCGGTGGCGAGCACGCGTCGCCGCGCGCCGACGATCAGCTCGAGACGCCGCCCTTCGAGGCGCAGCACGGCGCGACGCCCGAACGCGAAGGAGATGTAGATCGCAGTCAAACCGATACCGACCGCGGCGATCGCGATCTTCGCCAGCGCTGCGGCCCAGCCCTGTTTCGGATCGTGTACCAGAAGCGCCACGGCGCCCCCGGCGAGCAGCAGCCCGAACGCCGTCGCGAGCAGCCATTCTCCAGCACGTCGCGGTGCGCGTCCGATCCATTCGGCCGCTGCCGTCGATCTCGTCATCGTCACCTCGGCGCTCGAGCGCGTGAAGCGGCTACCGATGGTCTTCGCTGGGCTGATACACGGCGACGGCATCGCGAATCCGCGCCTCGTCCAGGGCGCCCTGACGGACGATCTCGATCCCGCCGTCCTTGAGCGCGATGATCGTCGACTTGTCGCCCGGCGTGAGATCACCAGCGTCGACGAACAGGTCGATTCGACCAGAGAAGGTCTTGAGCACCTGGGCCGGCGAGTGGGCTCCTTGTTTGCGCTCTTTGTTCGCGCTCGAGACGAGCAGAGGCCGCCCAGAGGCGCTGATCACCGAGCGAAGCACAGGCGATGTCGGCAGTCGAACGCCGAGTCGCCCCCTGTTCCCCCCGATCGACTTGATGATTCGGCGATCGAGCGTCTCCGCTGGCTGGCCGAGGATCGTCAGCTCACCCGGCCAGAGCCTCGCGGCGAGGTGCCCGAGCAATGGTCCAAAGGGCCGCGCCACGGTTTCCAGCATACCCATCTCGCTGATCAGCACGAGGGTGGGCGCCCCGCGCGTCCGACGTTTCGCCTGCAGCAGGCGATCGACCGCCTCCGAGGAGGTGAAATCGGCGATCACGCGATAGCGACCGTTGTGGGGAATGCAAACGACGCCGCCATCCAGCAAAGCCGGCGTGGTCTCGGCAAGCAGCTCGTCGAGGGGGCCCGACGTGGTCCAATTGAAAATCCTCAGTGTTCGTCTCCCCTAGTGTGCGTCTCTTCTCAGCACTAATGCAATCCACCGACGAATTCAAGTCAGTCGTCGGAGAGGATGCGGTTTCGCAGGTTCACGAACAGTGTCGGGTCCTGCCCGTTCTCGAGAAGCGTGCGGATCGTCGCGTCGAGGCTCGCGATCTGAGCGCGCTGCTGATCGGAGAGCTCGACCTGCCCCCCCGTGGTGCTCGCCCCCACGCTGTCGAGCGCTGCGTCGTCGGCGAGCGCCTTCAGACGCTCGAACAAGGCGACCAGGCTCGACGCCTGCAGCCCGATCAGCTCCTTGGCGCGGCAGAACTGGTTGGCCCAGCCGATCAGAATTTCGATCGGCTCCAACGCCGCGCGGTCGAGGTTGGAGAGAGCGAGCTCGACGATCATCTCCATCTGCTCGGGCTTTCGGAGCAGCACCGTGGTGAGCAGCGCTTCGAGACACTCCCGCATCTCGTCGGGCTCCTCGATGCGCTGAAGAATCGCCTCGAATCGATGGCTCTCGACGTAATTGAACGAGCCGATCGCCGCGATCGCCTCCTCGGCGGGTAGCGCGTTGATCGTAGCGAAGAGCGTGTCGCTGAGATAGGGCCACCACGATCTCCCGCTCCACTCCGCGGCGTGGCGCAGCATCCACTGCGGCGAAGCCTCGAAGAGCAGCTCGACGGCATTCGAGCGAATGTCGTCGAAGGCGTTTTGCAACGTTGGCTGGAGCTGCGGGTCGGCTTCGCGCACGAGCATCTCCATCCGCTCGTCGAACTTCGCGGGCCAAAATCCGAAGAGGGTGGCGAAGAGATCGACCTCCATGTACGGAAAGAGGGTCGGATCGCCGACGATCTGAAAGCGAATGCGCTCGTACTGATCCTCGACGAACTCGCCGTCGTTGACGACCGCCCAGCCATACTCGAGCCACTCGCGATGCGCGTCGCTCTCGATCCGCCCCGCGAGGCGCAGGGCGTACATGTAGAGCTTGAAGCGCTTGTCCCTCGCCCCTCCGACGAGCTCGACCAGCTGGGCCATCTGCTGACCGTCCACCGTGCGGAGCTTCGCCTGCTCGAAGGCGAACTGCTCGGGGTCGAGGCCCTCGCGCGTCCTCCATTCCAGCGCGGTGCTGAACTCGAGCGCGGTGGTGCACGCGATCACGGCGCTGCGTCGCGTCCACTCTTCGCGCTTGCGCAGGACGTCCTGATAGACGTCGCCGAAGCGCTCGGGCGCCCGGACGACGATCTCGCGCAGCACCTCGGCGAGTTGATAACCCTTGAAGTCGAAACGTTTGACCCAATCCAACGCTCGGCCGGGATCGAGGGCGGCGAGATTCTTGAGCAGCTGGTCGAGCAGGCTCTCGCGCTCTCCCTTTCGCGCCTCGATCACCGTCTCGATGCTGGCGACGATCGCCGAGACGATCGCGCTCGTCTGCGGGCTCTGCGTCAGCTGCGCGAGATAGTGCAGCAGCTGAGCGAGGCGATAGGAGAGCGTGTATTGCTCGACCGTCGGGTCGGTCCCTGCGCCGCGGATCTGATCGCACCAGCGATCGAGCTCCAACGAGGCGACCCGCACGAACAACTCACCGCTCGGCTTCGCGTCGCCGTCGAAGTTGAACTGCGTCGGTTGGCAGAAGTAGTCGATCCAGCCGAGCTTGTCCTTGAGGCGCCGCAGCAGCGGGATCGTCAGCTCCCAGCGACGCTTGGTCGCGACGAACAGCGTCCGCATCGAATAGAGCTCGAGCTCCCGCGGCAACCGCTCGAACGCCGCGGCGACGAGGGGCCCGATCGCGCTCCAATCGTCGACTTTCGTATTCTTGAGGGCGAGCTCGGCGATCTCGACCGCGTTCTGTTCGTCGAGCTCACGCGCAAAGATCTCGCTCGCCCAGGCGGGATCGTGCTCGATCGCCGCGCGAACGATCGACGTCAGGTTCTCCCGACGGGTGGCGTCGGAGAAGACGACCCGGGCGATCGCCCAACAGAGCGCGGGATTCAGCTCGGCGATGTAGGCCACCTTGTCCTCCAGAGCCTCTTCGGAGCGCTCCGTGAGCTCGTGGTAGTCACCGCTCGAGACGGCGCGGACGAGCGCCCGCCAATCGTCGACGAACTCGACGTCGTCGGGGTCGTCGATCGCCCCGACCACACTCTCGAGGAAGCGCGACTCGAACGCTCGCAGCAGCTCGCCGCGCTGCAACTCATCGAAACCGGGCCAGACCGCGAAGTCGAAAGCGTCGTAGGCGTCGTCGGAGAGCGGTGAGAGGCTCTCGACGTCCGCGCGGACGTGATCGAAGAGCAGCGTCCGAACCCAATCCGGCAGCTTCGCGGGCGAAAGCTTCTGCGCCAGGCGCATCTTGTCCGCCAGGGTGCTGATCGCGAGCAACGGCTCGACCTGCTCGCGCTCCCAGCCGTCCTCGATCATCGCGATCGCGGCGAGGCGCTTGGTCGCGTCGAAGCCATCACCGAGCGAGTGGGCGAGATCGCCGAGGGCGCGGGGCGGCGTCTCGGTCCGTTCGAGCTGCACACAGATCTTGTTGTCGAAGGTGCGCTGAAGCTGCTCGAGAAACTCGAGGCTACGCCCGCGCAGAAAGCCGAGCACCGACTCCCACATCTCGGCCGCCGCGCGCGTGCTGCGGGGGAGAACCGATTCGAGCCAGGGCGCCAGCACGTTGACCAGCCGATCGCTGAGCTCATTGGGGCGTTCGTCGATGACCTCTTCGAGATAGCGCAGGGCCACGCCGCTCGCCCCCTTCGCCAGCGCATATCGCGCGAGCTCGAGCCGCACGGTGGCGGGAAGCCGCTCGTCGGCGAGCAACGTCTCGATCCACCCCAACCGCGGCTCGGTCGGAGCGTGGTCCAGGATCTCGGCGAGGCAGCTGAGCAATTCGCTGGGCACATAGCCGACGTTCTCGCAGATCATCGGCAACTCGCGCAGGAAGTGCTCGTGCTGATCGGGGCAGAATCGGGGGAAGAGCGTCCAGATCTCGCCGCTCGCCCGGCCGGAGGCGACGATACGCAACGCCTCGACGCCGCGGCCCGTGGCGATCAACAGGTGCGCGAGCGCGTCGGCATAGATCGGATCGGCACCATATACCGCGGCCGGATCGAAGGTCGCGCCGGGATCGCCAGCCTCCTCACCGCCGTCGAAGGCCTCGCCGCCATCGAAGTCCCCGTCCTCGTCGGTCGCCTGCTCGCTCTCGAGCCCGAGTCGTCGGCGTTCCGCCTTGAGCTTGGACCCGTCGACGCTGCGCGACGCGTCCCAGAGGTCGATCACACGGCTCGGGTCGGTGAAACCGAGCTGCAAGATCCCGCGTTCGACGATCGAGTCGACGCCGACCACGTATGTGTCGCGAACGAAATAGGGATAGAGCGCCGCACTGCGGCTCTGGTCGGCGTAGATCTGCGGGTTCAGCACCGCTACGTCGGTCTCGGCGAGCGTCGCGAAGGGGCTCGTCGATCGCAACCGCTCGGCAAAGTCGCTCAGAGGTGCGAGGGTGAAGAGCACGGGAACGATCAGCGAGTGCACCGCCGAGCGTCCGTTGGTGTACTCGAGGCGGGCGCTGAGCTTTGCCGAGACCCGCTTCAAGATCTCGTCGGCCTCGATCGACGTGGCGCTGCTATCGGACTGCTCGCACTTGCTCTGCAACCAGCCCCGCACGCGATCATCGAGCATCGGCTCGAGCGCGGGCGACGCCGCCGCCACGGCGAGCCAGAGCGCCGCGTCGGAATCGGCGACGAGCGCAGAGAGCTCGCGAGCAAAGCCGAGGGCGCGGGGCAACAACAGCTTGAGCTGTTGCCTCAGGCTCTCCTCGTCGATCTCGAAGGAGCTGGCCCGAGAGACGATGGTCTCGAGCAATCGGCTGGTCGCGATCGCAAAGGCGCTCTTCACGCCCGGCCGCTGACGCTCGTCGACCAACGTCAGCAGCGCGAGGCAAGCCAACACGTTCACCGTCGAGAGCGCTTCGCACTCCTCCCAGAAGGCGCGGACCGCAACGTCGCACGATGCGGCGAGACCATCGATCGTCGCGCGTAGACAGAGCCCGAGCACCCGAACGTCGCTGCCTTGCTCGGCGAGATACGCGTCGACGCGCTCGGGGGCGACGGCGACGAGCATCCGCAGGAAAGAGGCGACGCGCACGATCGGATACCAGTCGTCGAGGGCAAATTGCGACGGTCGAAGGCTGGCGAGCGTACGCTCGGCGTCGCGTTCGAGCAGACCCCGGGCGTGCGATATCCCCACGTCGAGGTTGCGCAACGAAACCAGCGAGAGCACACGCCAGCCGAGAGCCACGTGCTCCTCGCTCGCCCCCTCCAGCGTGAGAACATGTGCGAGCTCGAGCAGCTTGTCACCAACGTACCACTCTTCGGCCTTGCGCGTATCGAGCTCGAACAGTCGCCGAGCCGCAAGCACAGGAGCGTGTTGCAACCCCTCGGCATAGACCCGAGGTAGATAGCTCTTCTGCGTGTCGGCAAAGAGCTCGAAAACGCGGGCGACGTGCTCCTCCAACGCATCCTCCGCCGGGAGCTTCTTCAAAAGAGCGATCAGCAGCGTCGCCTTGTCGTACGCCTGCGCCTCGAACCAGATCTTCTTGAGCTGGCCGACCCAGCTGTCGGCCAGGCGGCTGTTGTGCGTCCGCAGCGCGTGGACGAAAACCGTCGCCGCGAGCTCCCAGCGCTCGTTGTTGTTTTCCGCGGCGTCGAGGAGACCGAGGAGCTCTTCGCCCAGGCCGAGGCCGGACATGATCCCGACGGCATCGGGAGTCGCCGCGGTTTTCTTCAGCTTGCGCATGCAGATCGCGAGCAGGCTGAAGCCGAAGATCTTGTTCAGATCGTTGAGCTCGCGCGCGGCGGCGCTCGCGTAGGCCAGCTCGCGCATCAGCTTGGTCGAGCCATTGCGCTCGTTCATCCGTCGGGAAAACAGCCCCTTGGGCGAGCGATCCTCGACCAGCTCGACGGTTTCGCGAAATCGTCGGGCGTGGAGCAAGTGATAGAGCCGATATCGGTCGCCGTACTCGGCGTTGATCGTCTGCGCGCACCAGCGGGCGAGCAACTCGTGATCGTGCAACCCCTCGCCGTACGGCTGGTCGTCGTGTTGCGGCCGCGTCTTCCGGGAGACGAACTCGCGCAAGGTGTCGTGAAAGAGCGAGAAGCGACGGCTGCCGATCACGAAGCGCCCGAGATGCGACTTGCTCATCACCTGGCGCAGCTCGGCGAGGGTGATCTGCGGATCGATGTCGCTCAACAGCTCGTGCAGGTCGGCTTCGGTGAGCGCCTCGGCAGCCGCAGCGAGGAAGCCGAGCACGTGCGGGATCAGCCGCTCTGGGCCCGTTTTGGCGGCGGATGCGTCGCGCCAGAGCCGCTCGTAGAAGTCGACGATCCCCGACGGTAGCTGCGCGGCGTCCTCTTTCTTCAGCAAGCCGCGTTTGACGTCGTCGAGGAGGAAGCGGAAGTAGATCGGTTGGCCGTCGGATTTGCGGTAGGCGACGTCCGCCGTCGCCTCGTCCCAGCCGTAGTGGGCGAGGATCGTCGCCACCTGTTCGCGCGCAAACGGTTTGAGCTCGAGCGTCAGGTCGGCGAGATGGCTCAGGCTCACCTCCTCGGGCCGCGAGGTGATGATGAAGACGACTCGTTCGCCGATCGCATCCCGATTCTCGGGTAGATAGCGATCGAGGCACTCCTCCGCGCGGCTGGCATAGCGCAGCGACTCGTCGAGCCCATCGATCAGCAACACGAGCTTCTCGTTGCCCCCGGCGAGGGCGTCGTTGGCGCGCGCCAGCAGGTCGTCGAACAGCGTCTTGAGCTCACTCACGCTGGCGAGCTGCTCGTTGCTGATCACGTCGGCAAAACCGAAGCGCTCGATGATCGACTGGCAGACGTGACGCAGGAAGGTCGACGCCTCGGCGGCTCCCCGCTCGGGGCTGACGAAGTAGACGATCGAGCCCGGATGCTGTTGGGAGAGACGAGACATCAGCGCGCTCTTGCCGTAGCCCGCAAAGCCCGTGATCCAGACGCAGCGAAAGGGGCCGGCGATCGCGTGCTCGATTCGCTCGAAGTACTCCGTACGGCCCGAGAAGGCTTCGGTGTGGAACTCGACGGTGCGCTGAAAGCTCAGAACATTGGAGCGCGCAGGGAAGCCGGGCAGCGAGACCGCTCGCGCAGCTTCGTCGGTCGCCGTCAGCGCACGCAACTCCTGAAACAGCTGAAAGATCGAAGCGCCCATCGCATCGAAGCTCTGTCCATCGTCGGACTGCGCGTCGAGCCGCAGCTCGAGCTCCGAAGGGACGAGGCGATCACCCGCGTGGGACGCGAAGGCGAGCGCGCCGTGACGCATCTCTTGGAAAAAGAAGGTCCCCGCCGCGTATCCGGCCGCCGAATCGCGCGGGGCACCGAACCCGAAGAACAGGAAGGGATAGAGACAGATGCGCCGCTCGAGGGCAGCGTCGAAGAGATAGAGCTGGCGCATCACCAGTCGCTCGCCCTCGAGGGGAACGCGGATCGGGCCCGCCGTCAGGTCCGCCTCTTCCATCCGGTAGCCGCGCAGACAGAGGTGGCGGGGAAAGACGACCGAGGACTCGCCAGCTGGCGCCGACAGCCCATTGAGCTGGATCAGTCGAGTCTCGACGAAGGCGTCGACGGCGGGGCGCAACGCGCCGAGGAGACGATCGAGCGTGCTCCAGGCCGAGGCGATCTCGTCCGTCGACAACTCGCCGCGGGCCAACCGCGAGCGTACCGCGACGAGGGTGTCGAGGTGCTCGGGCTCGCCGACCAACGACCCGCCCGTCGCGCGAAGGTGCTCGACCAGGGCCGGGGCCGCGAAGAGATCGGGCTCGGCGAGGTAGCTCTCGAGGATCGCATCCGCGCAGCGCAGCCACTGCCGCAGGCTCGGACTGGGTCCCAGGATCCGAAACAGCGGTGGAAAGACCGACGCCAGGGTATCGCGACGCGCGTGGGGATGATCGGCGCGCAGTTTCTGCAGAATGTCGGCGGCGGAGACGATCGCGCTCCACTTGAGCGTCGCCTCGAGGGCGTCGAGCCCGGCGACGAGGGCCAAGCCGGTCTCAGCCTTCTCCAGCTGAGGTCGAATGCGCACGAACGGCAACGCGAGAGGCGACGGGAGGGTCTCCGCCCAGCTCTTCGCGGCGTCGATATCGGGGAGCCGTGCCGAAAACGTCTCGATCTGCGCCATTTTAGATACTCGCGGTAGTGGGTCGCCCGACAAGCGTCGTCCGATCGGGCGGTCGCTGTCAAGCGCTTTGCTCCGACGCAGGCGGCTTGACGCAACCAGCTCGATCCGGCACGATCGACGGGTCCGAGTATCTGTGCCGCCCACCAGACGCGCCCGTGCCCGACCGGATCTCCGAGGCGCGAGGCGCAGGCGTCGGAAGAGTGACCGTGAAACGCACGATGGAACCCGAGCTGATGGAGGATCCCGAACAGGCCGAGGCCTACGCCCACGCCGATTTCTCGGCATCGGACGAGCGCTTCGTGAGCGCCTTCACGGCGCGCTTCGCCTCACTCGAGCCGGGCCCCGTCGTCGATCTCGGCTGTGGACCTGGCAACATCGCGCTACGCCTCGCCGCCGCGCTGCCGCAGCGCGAAGTGCACGGCGTCGACGGGTCGGCGGCGATGTTGGCGATCGCCCGTCGCTCGGGCGCGGTCCACGGCGAGCGCCTGCGCCTCATCGAAGCGCGGCTGCCGACGGAGGCGCTGGCAACCCAGAGCTACGCCGCGATCGTCAGCAACAGCTTGCTGCACCATCTACCGAACCCCGTCACGCTGTGGCAGACCGTGGGTCGCATCGGAAAGCCAGGGGCCGCCGTTTTTATCGGAGATCTGCGCCGACCCGCCACCCCGGAGGCGGCTCGGGCGCTCGTTGACCGCTATGCCAGAAGCGACCCGGACGTGCTGCGCGCCGACTTCCTCGCATCGCTGCATGCGGCGTTCGAGGCCGACGAGGTCCGTAGCCAACTCCTCGAGGCGCGGCTCGATTTGTCCGTCGAGGAGGTCGACGACCGCTACCTCTGGATCTGGGGCCGGCTCCCGCTGTGATCGCCCCTCTCGAACGCAAGAGAATCGACGGCGTGTCCGTGCGCCCCGGCCTGTCCCACGTGTGCCCCGAGACAGGCGTCAGCTCTCGTCGGCGGCGCCATCAGCCGAGCGCTCCCGTGGTCGAAACGCGGGAACGGCCTGCCCTGTGACCGGAGGCCGACGCGCCGACGATCTCCCCGCCGCGGCCCATCCGGACGCGCTGGCGCGGAGCCACGATAGAAGCCAACTGTCGGACCGGACGGGCGACCCTCGTTCTGGGTACGACTCTTGCATCGCCCAGGGCCGCTCGGCGAGACGACACCTCAGGGCGATCGGGACCGCTCATCGCCTCTCGCTGGTAGTCGAGGACGTCGTTGGCCCGTCCAATGAGCCGGAAGCAAGACAGAAGGAGAGTCAGATGCAGCGAATGAGACCGAGAATGACAGCGCTGATGATGATGATTGGGGGCGCCGCGGTGACGACATTGATGGCCTGGCTGCTGAGCGGAGCGACGAGCATCCGCGGCAAGGCGCTCTTGATCGTCGGGGGCGGCGGCATCGTTGCGGGCATTGGCCTGACGATGCTGATCTGGCCCCCGAAACAGACGGAGCCGGCAGACGGCGCGAGCGCCTGGGACAACGCCCCGTGGCCCCAACGAATCCTCTGGATCGTCGGCGGCGTGGCCGGTCTGATCGCCGGGGCCGTCGCGATGACGGTGATGAGCGACAAGTACTGAACGCCTGGGCGGCGCGACGGTCTGGTTCGCCGTGGGTGGTCGAGCTGCGGTTCGACGCCGACGATCGGCAGCGCGAACCTGCGCGAGCGCCTGGGCGGGGCACACGGCGAGCTGACGCGCTGGATCGTCTCCATCGACGTTGACAAATCGCGCAACGATCGCCACTGTTTTGGGAACGAAGGAGGGAACCTCGAGATGAAATCCAGCAAGGCGTGCCGACTGGTCGCGATGCTGCTGTGCTGCAGCGTGTTGGTATCGGCACCGCGGGCGGCGCGGGCCGATTGGGGCAGTATTCTCCTCACGGCGGTGATCGTCGGCGAGAGCCTCGTGTTGCTGGGCGGGCTCGGCCTGGCGATCACCAACGGCATCTACGCCGGCCGCAATGAACGCCCGCCGACGATCGCGCTGGCTCTCGGGTACTCGACGGCGGCGGGGAATTTCCTCGCCGGGGGACTGCTCCTCTCGGGCGGCCTGAGGAGTCGACAGACCTGGCTCATCGCCGTCTCCTCGGCGAACTTCGGCGTCGGAGGGCTCTGCCTCGGGATGACGATCTGGGGCCAGACGCGGCGCAAGAAGGGCAGCCGCGCGGAGGTTCCCACGACCGAGGGTTTGACGATCGCCCCGTTGATCCTGCGCGGTACGAATCGGAGCCTCGCTCCGGGCCTGGGCTTTCGCTACACCTACCGATGAACGCCCCTGTGCGGCAGCCTGTCGCCTACCGCGGGTGACGCAGCGTCGGTTGGGGCGGCTATCGACCTGTGGAACATATCGCCGTTGGACGGCGGAGCATGCCTGCGAGCGACGGGAGGCCTCCGATGAAAGTACGGAGCATCAACGGTTTTGGAACCCGACTCTTGAGTGTCCGCCCCGGTGACCGGCAAGACGAGCGACGCGTAATCCGCTGGGCGACGGCGCTCTACATTCCGCTCAAGCCGCTCGACGCCGCACGGATCCGCCTGCTCACCGCCAGAATCAGCCCGTCGGACTTCGTCGTCGAGGGCTACGAGGAGATCGACCGCAGCGCCGTTCGCCGAACGCGTCTGTTCACCCTGCTCGTCTTTGTCGCGTTTGTGGGCCCCGCCCTCGGCGCCGTCGCCTGCCGCGTCCTCGCTCCAGACGCCGATTGGCCCCACGGCGTGGCGCTCGTCGCCGTCGTCTGGGCGATCGCCTTCGCCTGGAAGCTCCGTGACTGGGACGACGATCGCCTCTGGTGCAAGCCCACGCCACTCGAGTGAGCCGGCCACTCGCGCCTGGCCGTTGTGGCCCGTCGAGTCTCGCTCGGGCCGTCACGACGGCAGCTCACCAGTGTGACAACGCAACCAACTGAAACATCTGCGTTTTCATCTTCCGCCGCCACGATTCTCGTCCCGCCGTCGCCGCACGACGCCCCCCATTCCCACGCCAGTCACGAGAATCACCGTTTGGTACGAATCTTGACGTTGCAGCCGAGCGAATGGGAGCGCCCCCTTGGGAAACGGCTCCCTGGGTAAGAAACCGACCGCAACGAAAGGAGAGCGACAATGCGAACGATGTGGCTGCTGATCTTGACGACCCTCACCCTGGCCCTCCTCGGGGGCTGCGACACGGGAAAAGACGACGGCGATGGACCCAAGTCACCGCACTCCGATGGTAAGACGGACCAGATTGGCCAATGCCAGCTCGACCAGGACCTCGTCTGTCGCAACAGCGACGGTACCTTCGCCAAGAGCGACTGTTGCCGCGTGAGCTGCGTCGTCGTCGACGTCGACGACGCCCTCAACGCCCACCTATGGGAGGAAGGGCTCGGTTCGATCTACGACGTCACCGACGACGGCCGCCTCGGGCCCGACGCCGACTCGGTGACCGCCACGATCTCCTTCGTACCGCAGGTCGAGGTGACCCTCGGTCAGGCGCACTTCGAACGGTCCGACGGCGCCGACTATCAGCTGCAGAGCGTCGACGATGGCGGCGTTTCGTACCGTCGGATCCGCATCGGCTGGGAAGGGGACACCTACGAGATTCGCCTCTTCAGCGGCTCGAACATCGCCATTGTGTACTACGAGGGCGAGATCACGAGCGAACGTACGAAATACGCCGTGCTCGACTGTCGTGGATATGGGTCGCCGAGCTACCCCTTTTGAGGTCAGCGTCGGCAGCGTGTTCCCGGGGTCGCGAGGGGAAAGTAGCGCCAGGCGGGTCCGCGTGAGACGCAGGCGTGGCACGCGCCGCGTTTTCCGGGCCGCACACGAGAGTCGCACCCCGCGCGCGTCCGCACCATTTTGGTCACGCAGCCCGTGACGGCGAGCGTGAGGAACAGCGCACAGACAAACAGAATCACAGCCCTGTAAAGCGTCGTCATCTCGTGCCCCATTGGCAAATTTGTCAGGATTGAGAGCGATGCTATCACAGCGCCGACACAGCGGCGTACACAAAAATGGAAGATTTTCGCCGCCCCCGACGCCGAACCCTCGTACACACATCGCAGTGACACAGACCCTACGAAAGAGGAGGACAGATGACCGGTCTAGCGCGTTCACATCTGGTGCATCTGTTGATGCTGCTCGTCGGCGCGGTCCACCTTTCCGGCTGCTCGCCATTCTACATCGGCGCCGTAGCCCCAACCCCGACGGTCAGCCTCGCGCGGTCGCGCCTGACGCTGGCGTTGGTGATCGGGCCGCACGTCGCCGACGAGGTTCCCGAATCGGACCACATCGGTGCGGTCCAGCTGCCCGTGAAGAAGTTTCACATCAGCGTCCGTAACGGCTTCATCTTCTGCTTTCAGCCGTACTACCGCCTGGTCAGCACCAACGCCGACCTGACGCTGCACATCGAAGCATTGCGGATAGAAATCGGTGGCGGTCACGGCGAGCTCGTCGTGCACTACGCGGCACGCCTCGACCGCCGCGACGGCACGACGGTCGGGCGCTCCTTTGGCGCGCTGACGCCGCCCCATCGGATCGGAGCCGGCTGGCGCCTCGCCCTCTCGGAGGCCCTGGCCCGATTCTACGAAAAGCTAGCAGCGGACCTGTTCGTTCGCCGCTCCGTCTCGCCCTGATTCAACCTTTAGCTTTCGGCACTGCGCAGCGAGCTAGTATTTTTCACAGGCCTTTGCACAGTTGATGGCGGCGTCGTCTACTACCTTCACGCACGCGGCGTGGGACGGGCCCAGCGGACACTTCCGGCGGGCTTCCGCGATGGCTGACGCGCACTTGGCTTTACACGCTTGGGATCGCTCCTCGCTCCTCACGCCGGTCAGCGCGGCGAGCTCGAACAGCGCGTGCACCGCGGCGGTCACACCGCCAGGACCCGGCGTCCAGAGGAAGTACGAGTCGAAACCGGCGGGTGTCGGGAACATGTTCATCGCCAGGCTGCCCAGCGCGTTGAGGATCGCGAGGCCCCGCTCGCGCTTCGACGAGCGCCGCCCCGCCGTCCCGGCGAAGATCAATCGGCCATACCGAGCGAGATCGAGTGTCATGTAGAACGCATTGTTGCTCACGGCCATCTTCTTGTGGGTGGCGCTCAAGCGATCGACGTAGCTCTGTCTCGTCCCGTTGACCCAGCGCTCGGCCAGGCCGCGGTTGGCGGTGATGACGAAGTGATCGCGCACGACCGCGAAATAGAACGTC
>JAGQJP010000721.1 GCA_020430585.1 Myxococcales bacterium
CGTGGCCGTCGATGAAGAGCGACGTCCGCATCGCGTTGGTCACGATCGTCAGGGGGCAGTCGATCACGCCGCCGACGAGCTCGTAAGTCGGCCCGATCGGTCGGTAGAGCTCGCGCACCAGGTACTGCAGCGCCCGCGACTCCAGCGGCATCACGTGACCGCCCGCCGAGCGCATCGCCGCAGTCGAGCCGGCGGCGGTCGAGATCCAGATCCCCGAGCTGCGGTGGCTCTCCTGGCGCCCCTCGAGGGCGACGCTGTAGCGCGTCGTCGCCGCGGGAATGCGATGGGCGAAGAGCACGTCGTTGAGCACCGGGATCCCGAAGACGGCGCCGTTGATCGTGATCCGCATCCGCGCCAACTCGTAGGCTGGGAGCGCGTCGGCGGCGATCTCGTCGAGGGTCTCGGCGAAGGTCTCCGCCGTGGCGCAGCTGAAGAAGCCGACGCTCGACTGGGGTGAGGAGTTGACGCTGACGACGGGCCGGTCGATCACGAAGTGCGAGGCGGCGAGCAGCGTGCCGTCGCCACCGACCGAGATCACGAGATCGTCGTGAAGCGGCGCCTCGAGGTCGGCGAGGTAGATCTCGCGCGACTCGACACCCGCCCGCGAGAGGCCGCTGAGCACCGCTTCGAGGGCCCGCCGATTGTCGTCGTAGACGCTGACCAGGTATTGCCACATCGCCGGCCGCGTATCCGCCAGCTGCTGGAACGCCGGGTCGCGCTCCTCGACCATGTACTTTTCGTAGCGGGTCTTCTTGTAGACCACCGCCACGCGACGCAGTTGCATGTCTAGTCCGTCCGTTCCAACGTGCTCAAGGATTCACGGCGTCGGGCACGTTTGCGACGTAGTTGATGTGCGACGTGTAATCGCTGAGCGCTTGCGTGTTGCTGTCGCCCGCGTTCTTACCGATGATGAACGTGTGATCCTTCGGAATACCCGCCTCTTCGTAGGCACCGATGTCCGTCGACGCGTTTCCGTAGGCCGCCACGATGTCGAGCCCAACGGTGCCCTTCAAATACAACAAGAAGTCGCGCTTGTAGGTCTGCACGCCGCCTGTGGTCGGCAACGCCTGGCTTTCCATGTCGGTCAGGTGCACGACGCCATCGGGGAACTTGTTCGCTTTGAGCCAGGCGCGGCTGATCGTGTGCAGCTCTTCGGGCCTCCCGGTGAGATAGATCACGAGGTAGCCCTTGGCGTTGTACATCTGGACCACGGTGTTGGCGTCAGGGTACATCTCGGGCTCGTATCCCGAGGCGATGATCTTGGCGAGGATCTCTTTGATCAGCTCACCATCGCCCGTCGTCAACGTCCCGTCGATGTCGAAGACCACCGCCTGGGTCCCTTTGGGGACCACGCGGAAGGAGAAGTTCGCCTCTTTCAGATCGCCGCGCACCACCATCTTCACGTCGTGGCGGCCGATCGGCGGGAGCTCTTTGTTGGGGATGTCGAAGAAGAGCCGGCCACCGTCGTCCTCGAAACCGTACGTCGTCCCGTACTGCCCGTCGGTGCTCGTCAGCCCGTCGCCGAGATGGTCGAAGGCATTGCAGGGGTCCGAGAAGAGGCGCAGATAGACGTCAACGTACTCTTCCTTGAGGTCCTTGTCGATCACCAAGCCGCCGTACGTGAATTTGCCGATCAGCGCCGCCGCCATCGATGGATTGACCACCACGTCCTGGCCGCGGTGATTCGGCGAGCCGAGCAGGACGATCCCCGCCGAGATCACCGAGTGCTCCCAGCCCGACGGGCCGATCGGAACGAAGGTCGGCGGGACGCAGCCCAAGACATCGGTGCTGTCGGCTTCGACGCTGGTGTCGGGCACGACGCTGACGTCGGGCGAGGCGTCGAAGGAGAGCGTCGTATCGGGCCCCGCGTCGCTCGGCTCGGCGTCTTCCTGCCCACTGAAATCGGCAGGGCCAACGCTGTCGAGCCCCATGTCTGAACCGAAGGCGTCCAAGAGCATCGACGAGTCGTCGGCGGCGCTCGTATCATCTCCGCTGTCGACGGTACCGCTGGCGTCGCCGATCGACGTCAGCTGACACTTGCCGTCGATCAACAGCTCGCCGCTCTTGCAACCCGCGGTCCTGGTGTCGCATCCCGGACCGAAGCCGAGGGCGACGAGAAGCGCGAGAACGAGCATCGAGGTGATGATATTGCGGACCACGTCTTCCTCCTCGGGAGGCACTTTCGTGCATTAACTGTCTATTGTGCCGCAGGCCGACCCGTCGTTGCAAGGCGCAAATCGCCGAAGCTCGTCGACGCCGAAGGGTGACCGAATCTCCCTTGGCCACGCTCACGCCCCTCTGTATAATGGGGGCTCGCTTGCGCAATCCGAATTTCCAAGGAGGGTTCGATGGCCAAAGCCGAAAAGTCGATCGAGATCGAGGTTTCGCGCGAGAAGCTCCTCAGCGTGATCACCGATTTCGCCCGCTATCCCGAGTTCATTCCCGACATGCAGAAATCGGAAATCCTGAGCCACGACGGCGACGTCTGGGTCGTGAAGTATACGATCAGCATCATCAAGACGATCATCTACACCCTCAAGCTCGTGGCCACACCGCCAACCGGGCTCACCTGGACCCTCGTCGATTCGAACCTGATGACCCTCAACAGCGGCGGCTGGCGGCTCGACGATCTCGGCGAGAACCGCTGCCGCGCGAACTACTTCATCGAGATTCAGCTCGGGCGCTTCGTCCCCAAGGTGATCACGACCAAGCTCGCCGAGGTGTCGCTGCCCAAGACGTTGCAACAATTTAAGAGCCGCGCCGAATCGTTGTTTCGTTGACCCCTCGACGTCCACGAAACCGAGACCTCCAGCGCGCTCGATGCACGGAGATGAGACGACATGCGAGGAGAAGGATTGGAGCTCGTGGCGATCGGCCACACATCATGGTTTCCCGTCGAGTACGACTTCGCGGAGAAGAAGTACCGAGACAACAAGGGCAAGGTCCGCCTCGAGGTGATGGACGTCTCGTGTATGTCCTGCGGGCGGGGCTACTACACCCTCGAGTTCGACGAGGTGCCCTTCTGCCCCTTCTGCGGCACGGTCGAGCGGCGCCGTTTCTTGATGTTGAGCGAGCTCGAGGAGTTCCTACGCGAGCAGAACTGGGGCTATCTCGATACGATCGGCTGGAAACCCTTCGCCGTCACCACGGGAAACGACTGGCAGCTGCGCTTCGCCGCCGACCAGAACGAGCTCCAGAAGAAGCGTCACTATCACGAGATTCATCTGTTGCGGCCAGAGAAGAAGTAGGCGGAGATCGAAGGAACGCGGGGATCGAGCCAACGCGTGGGCTGATGCTTATTGGGCGATCGCGCTCAGCTGCACGCTCGAGGTCGGGTCGTACCCGCGCACGTTGATGTGCAGGTCGCCGGTCACGTTCTCGAGGGTGCACGCCTCGACCGAGCCCCAGAGGTAGGGTCGGCAGTCATAGGCGCTGGTGGTCGGCGCCGTCCCTTTGCGGACGTAGAGGTCGGCGTCGCCGTCACCCGAGAGCTGCACCACGACGGTGCGAGGCGTGGGTCCGACGCTCAGCACGAAGCGCTTGTCTTCGTCTTTTTTGACCTCGAACGTTTCGTTCAACGTCACCGCGTTGGAGGGCGTGCCGTCGCCGACTTCCCAGGTCACGCTGAGGCTGAAATCGCTGGTCGGATCCCATCCGCGCACCATGATGTAGAGCTTGCCGCTCGGCAGCGGATGCAGGCAGGTCTCGCTCGAGCCGTACGCGTAGGGGCGGCAGGCGAAGGTCGACGTCGTCGGCTTGCTACCGAAGTTGGTGTAGAGGTCGGCATCACCCGTTCCGCTGATCACGACCTTCACGTTCTTGGCGTTGGCGGGCAGATCGATCTCGAAGTGCTTCTCGACATCCTTGGCTACCGTGCCGCTGGCGTTGAAGCTCGTCGGTTGGGTGTTGTCGTCGACGACACAGCTCGTGCCTTCGAGGTGGTATCCGCTCGCGCAGGTGCTGCAGTCGCTGCCCGCGTATCCCGGCTGGCAGGCGCAAACGATCGCGTTCTCGGCGACCGAGCAGCTCCCGTGGCCACCGCAGGAGTCGGGCTGGCAGGTCACACCCGGTCCCGGGACATAGGTGTAGAGCACTCCCCAGCTGTTGAGCTTACCCGTATAGTTGCGCGCGTTCTGCAGCTTCAGGGTCCAGGTGCCGGCGATCGACTCGTCGATCAGCTTGTTCAGGCCGATTTCGAGCTGGCCGTCGTGAACCCAGGGCCGCGCCACCGCGAGGCCGACGAGGCTGCTGCCGCTGCCGTTGTTGTCGAGCAGGACGATCTCGGTGCCCGTCGGCGAAACCAGCGTGAGCTTGAGCGCGTTCAGCGCGACGCCGCTGATGTCGAGCTTGACGGCGATCTGCTTGAGGGCGCCGGGCTCGCTGATCGCCAGGGTCGAAGTCGTCGTGCCGTTCGCCGCGATCGTCTTCACCGTCGTCACGTCGCGCTCTTTGAACTGCTCGTCGTCGCCCTTGGAGGACTCCATCGCCAGCCGCTTCGCGTTGGAGAAGGCGAGGTGCGGGTTGTCGCTGTCGCCCTTGTCGTCGTTGAACGAGACGAAGGTGCCCTTCGTGATCGCACCATTGTCCGAGTAGCCCTGGGGTACCCAGACGAAGTCCGGATGGCGGTAGCGGCTGTCGCCCGTGTACTCGCCGCCGAGGATCTCGTTGGCGTCGTTCAGCTCGAGGACGAAGGTCAGGGTCTGCTTCGAGGTGTATTGGTCGACCTGGGCCAGCGCGGGCGTGGTGCGCGGGCTAATCGAGTCGGAGACGTACCAGATGTCCATCTCGACATTGGCGAACTTCGTCGCCTTGTCGTTGTACTTGTAGGGCAGCTCGCGATCGACGTTCAAGAGCTCGTTCGCCTTCTCCTTGGTGACGATCTCTTGTTTGTTGATCCGATATTTGTAGACCGGGTAGTTCCAGACCTCGTAGTCCGCCGAGACGTCGATCACGACGCCCATCTTGTACTTGCCGAGGATCTGGGTCATCGCCAGGTAGATCGTCGCCGGGTTGAGGTCGCGACAACCGCGGGCAAAGCCGAAGGTTGTGGTCTGGGTCGTGCCGTTGACCGTGAGCTCGCCCTCTTTGGCGTCTTTGCTCCAGTCGTTGTACTCGGACTTGGTCAAGACGACTTCGCCCGTGCGCGTCACGCCCTCGAGGTCGGTGAACTTGACGTTGGTGTACTTGATCTTGGTGTGCGCGGTGTCGGCCCAGTAGGGACCGCTGTAATCCATGATTTCGAGCAGGCGCCCGGCCTTTTCGATCTTCAACTTGATGTCCGAGGTGGTCGCGTAGCCGCGCACGACGATGTGATAGGTCCCGTTGGCGTTGGCGAACTCGCAGCTCTCGTCCGAGCCGTCTTTGTAGGGGCGGCAGTCGTAGCTACTCGTCGTCGGCTTGACGTCCTTCTTGACGTAGAGGTCGGCGTCGCCGTCGCCGGTGATCGAGATCTTCAGGTTGGCGACGTTTTCAACCGTAATTTCGTAAACCTTCTCTTCGTTCTGGGGCAGCGTCGCCGCATCGCTCTTGAGCACCGAGGCGCCGAAATCGAGCCAGGCGTCGAGCCAGCGACCGGTCTCGTCCTTGCGCAGCGCGCCCGGGCGCGATTCGCAGCGGATGCCAGAGAAGGTGCTCTTGTCCGAAAAGTAGAGCTCGGCGAGGAGCGCTTTGATGTCCGAGACCTGGAACTTGACGCCGTTGAGGGTGACGGGGCGCTTCGGCTCGCGCTCGTTGAGGGCCGCCGAGGACCAACCGTTGCAGTGACCGAACCAGTTCTCGAGGCCGTCGTAGCGTCCCGAGTTGTCTTTTTCGTCGATCTCGCCGTCGCCGTCGTCGTCCTGCTCGTTGATCGCCTTGTAGTGGCCGCTGTTCTTGTGCTCCCAGTCGGCGGCGGGGCCGATCTTGGTGTAGTACTCCTTGTCGAACTCGTCGCCCGGCTTCTTGAGCGGCTTGAGCGCCCAGAACCCCTCGGGGATCGTCCAACCGTTGAAGGCGAGGTCGTACTTCTCGGCGGGCGAGAGCATGTCGCGGCGCTGTTCGTCCGTCAGCGTCTCGAGGTTCGTCCCCGAGGTGACTTGCCAGCGATAGTTGATCCCGTCGTTCCACTGGGCGAACCAGTTCCCCGGGTAGGGGATGTGGTCGACCGTCACCAGCGTTCCGACGCTGAGGCTTTCGTCGTAGACGCGGTCGATCGGCAGGCCGAGGTTCTCGGGCTTGTTGTTGTCGTTGATCGCTTCCGGCTTCTCGTTCTTCTTCAGCGATGGAAACTCTCGACCCTCGCTCGGATCGACGGAGACAGAGACATCGGCGCAGCCAACAGCGACGGCGCACAGCGTGAGGAGAATCCAGATTCGAGTCGTACGGTTCATGCAAGCCCCCTATTTCAGCATCCGGTCGAGCTCATCCTCGAGTCGCCGGGCAACGTTCAAACTCGAGCCACGACGCTTGCAGGTTCCATGCCACGCCAATCGGCAGCGACAGAATCGCCAGAATAGACTACTATTACAGGGGATTTTCAATTCGCGAACAACGTTCATGGTGGGGTCAGCGGACCCACCTTATCCTACATCGTCACACACGCATGACACGCCTGTCACAGCAAAAAAATGTCGAGCGTCCCGAGGCAGAAAACCCTCTGGGGCGGGCGGCGAGACGTCGCTGCGGCACACAGAAGACGACGACGGCGTCGGCGCCACCCAGGTCGATGAGCGACGCGAGCTCACGCGCGTCGTCGAACACGCGAGCGGATCGTCGTCAAACGAAAAAACGCCGGGGCCTCGTGCGGCATCCCGGCGTCTTTCTTCGTAGCAGCGTTGTGGGCGATACAAGATTTGAACTTGTGACTTCCACCGTGTGAAGGTCACAGAGCAAGCTCAAGTGTTTGAAATCAAAACAACAACTCTCGCGCCGCGGTGCCATTCCGTACCATCGAGATCCAGGTTTGTGGAAGCAGTTCCACACTGCCGACGACGACTTCCACAATCACGCCCGGCTAGCGCAGATCGCCCAGTGTGGGCGCAGTCTTTCGCTACTTTTCGGCGACAAGAACAAGAAGTGCAGGCGAGGTTCAACGCCCTTGTTCGTACCTCTGGAGCAGTCGTTCTACCTCGTCCCAGGGCAGCCGACGTCCGGCCTGTTGCATCGCGTCGAAGGCCTGGCGCATTCGTTCGGCGTCGACCAGGCCTTCGTCGAGGAGTCGCTGTGCGAGCCAAATAGATCCTCGCACTTCGACGCGCTCCGTCCTCCCGGCTTTGCGTAGGTGGCGATCACCTGTAAGCAATGGGCATCCCCGCTGCTCGGCCAGCGCCAGCGCCGCGAGGTCAAGGTTACTCGCTCTCCGGTGAGTTGCGACCAGAGCCACCGTGCGCCGAACCGCCGCGGCGTCGAGCTCGAGCAGTTGCAGTCCGCGCTCGAGCAAGTCTTCGTGGTTGGCTCGGAGCTCGGCTTCGAAGAGCAAGTCCGGCACGGCGATCGTCTCGGGTAGAGCGAAGAGCTCAAGCAGCAAGCCACCCTCTTCGAAGTCGATGAAGATGTTGGCGTCACCGATCAGCAGTGACACGCGGAGCCTCGAGGCGGAGCTTCTTGTTGTACTCACTTAGCGGGAGGCGCATCAGCTCGGCAGCCTTCCCTGGCGAGATCATCTCCTCGGCATGCGCCCGCGCGACCAGCCGCTCGAACAAACAGGGCGGCTCGGCCGCGAGCTGCTCGCCGGGTTCGCGAACGCGCCAGCCTCGCGCCTTGAACTGCGCGAGCAGAGATGCCGCCACGGCCGCCTCGAGCGCACCCACCTCTCGCGCCCGATGAATCCAGGCCTGCATGCTGAGCCCGTACTCTTTCTTCAGTAGTTCCAGCTCGAGC
>JAGQJP010000722.1 GCA_020430585.1 Myxococcales bacterium
CGTCTCGACCGTCGCCGACCGTCCCTCCTCGTCGAGCTCGTGCAGCGCGGACTGGGCCAGCACCGCCGGAGGCTCGTCCAGGTGCTCGCGGATCAGATCGACCACGCGCGCTTCTCCGCTCGCTTCGTGTGCCGCTTCGTGCTGCGCGAGCCGTTCGAAGAACCCGAGGCTCAGCTGATAGTCGCTGGCCGCGAGCTCACGCGTCTGGTCGAAGGCGAGATTTTCGTAGCGCGCGCGGATGTCGGAGGCGACCCCGGCTAGCGGCGAGTGCCGCTGGCTGCGGATCGCCACGAAGCGGTAGATGCCCTTGGCTCCGAAGGCCTCCAACTGGTCCGCGTCGTAGAGCAATTGGGCCTCGAGCCCAGCTCCTCGGCGCCGCGCGGCGCCATCGGGCGAGCGCATCTCGTGGAGCACGATCGCGTCCGTGGCGCGGGTCTTCGACTCTTCGGGAAAGTCGGGAAGCGTGCCCAACACCTCGAGAGCGCGTCGGGCCCCCTCGACGCCGTGCATCGGCTTTTCACAGGCGATGTCGTGCAGCGCCACCGCCGCGGTGAGCGCGCTCCAGTCGACGTCGTCACCGAGTCCGCTCTCGCTCGCGATGCGGCTCGCGGCGAGCAACAGGTCGTAGCTGTGCCGCAGGCCGTGGTGCGGATCCGCGCAGTAGGCGCGGCCGCAGCGCGCCGCCACCTCGTCGAGTAGCTCGAGGGCAGCGTGCGGCGGATGTGGGCTGGGCTGCTGGACGATGGGCCGAGCGAGTGAGACCACCCGCGCCGCCTTCTCGTCGGGTCGTGCCACATGGGTCTGCGGCTGCTGCTCCTCTCGTGCGTCGTCGCCGGGCCGCTCGGCCTCGACAGGGCTAGCCATGCCGGTCTCGTAGATCCCGCTGACCTCGCGCAAGACCTCGTGGAGCGGGCGTTTGGCGGCGGCTGCTCGCTCGTTGACCTGGCGCAGGGCCGAGATGTAGTCCACCAACCGGTTGCCCGGGACGGGAACGGCGAAACGCGCCGCCGCGCGCTCGACGATCGCCAGCATCTCCTCGCGCAGCAGCTCGTAGAGCTCTTTTCCGCGCATCCGGGCGATCGCCCGACCGAGGGCGAGCGAGACGCTGAGCATGGCGTTCATCCCCAGGTTCTGTTTGCGTTGCAGCACGTGGACGCGCTCGTCTGCCGTCGCGTCGTCGCCGATCTTGCCGCGCCGACTCGCGGTGCGCAGCTCGAGCGCCAGCAGCGTGCGGTCGATCTCGAGCAGGCCCAGCGCGCCGATGTCTCGCGCCTCGAAGGCGGGTGCGATGATCGTTTGCACGTTCTCCGCCGCCGTCAGACAGCCTTTGCCGCCGTAGCGCTGTGCGCGCCGAAAGAGCTCGTGGAGCCGATCGTCCGCCTCCTGACCGACGCGCGTGTCGTCGATCGCCTTCTTGAACGCGTGGACGCCGAACTCGACGTCGCGGAAGAGCGCGGGAAAGCGGTCGATCACCTCTTTGTGCTCGGCGTATTCGATCGAGGCGTCGACGAGGTGGATCGCTTCGCCGGTGCCCGCCGACGTCCCGAGGGGGGTCGCCCCGCGAAAGCGCATCATCACGCCCGCCGTGGGCAGGAACAGCTCGGCGGTGCAGCCGACCGTGGGGATCCCCGCATTGGTCGGCTCTTCGTAGGCCCGAATCTTGCGCACGAGAATCTGGCCCTCGACCGCAACCGGGCCCTCGCTCGACTCATGGAGCGCCTGGAGCAGCTCGGACACCGACTGATACTTCACCAGCCGCTCCGTGTTCGCCCCGCCGCCCGCCTTGAGGCCGAGGGAGTTCACCGCGAGGGCGATGTGTGCCTCCATGTCGTCGTTCGGGCTCTTCGAGCGATGGGAGACGACGAGCTCCAGCCCCTTGCCGAGGGCGACGAGCATCGCGAGCAGCGTTTCGTAGAGCGTGCCGATCTGGTTCGCCTTGATCAGCGCGCAATTGATCAGCCCCTGGTCGGCGGCGACCTCGATCGTCTTGTCGTTGGTCGTCACCAGATCGTCGCCGATGATGAAGATCTGCTCGCCCAGCCGTTCGCGCAGCGCGCGCCAGCCCTGGTGATCGTTCTCCGAGAAGCCGTCCTCGATCGACAAGAGCGGGATCTCGTACCGCTCGATCGCCTGCACGAACAGCTCGAGCACCGCGTCGCGGTCGAGCACCGTCTTGGCCTTGTCGCGCCAGAAGAGGTACATCCCGACGGCGTCGGGGACGTTGTGCTCGTCACGATAGGCGAGCTCGAGCTCGCTCATCGCCGGGTCGAGGGCGATCGCCACGTCGACACCCGGCCGCTGGCCGCACTCGGCGATCGCGCGCTTCATCATCGCCCAGAGCCGGACCTCGGGCAGCGGATAGTCGCCCTTCTCGATGTAGGGCGCCAGGCCGCCCTCGAGGCCGATACCCATTACGCGGCAGCCTTCCTCCTTCTCGATGATCTCCTTGAGGCGGTTCTGCAGCCGCACCGTCAGCTCCTGCGCCTCCTGGTAGCTATCGGCCGAGAGGATCAGGAACATCGCCTCCTGCATGCTGACGTTCGACTCGGGGTACTCCTTCTCGGTGTGGCGCCCACCCATGCCGCAGTTGCGAAACTGCCAGGGCGCGAGGACGGGTCCGAGCCGCGGGTGCCTGGCGTTCTCGGAGCGCGCCGCCAACATGCGCCGTTTCAGCTCGGGAGCCTGGGCCATCCAGCCCCGCAGCTCGTCGACCTTCGCCGCCTTCGCCGCCGCCGCTCGTTCGCGTTCGCGGAAGGCCGCATATTTGCCAGGATCGGCGATCAGAAAGTCGAGCAGCGAGACCAGACCGATACCGAGCAGCAGGCGCCCGGCGTAGATCGCGATGATCTGGTCGGCGCCCAGTCCGAGCGCCAGTAGCACCAACGCTGGCGGCAGAACGGCGAGCGCGGCGTTTCGGCTGGCGCGCGGTCCGGCGGCGGCGACCGCCAGGTTGAATGGTGCGTCGACGTAGTAGTTGAGCCCCTCGCGCTTGACGCCGACCGCCCGTCCGTATGGTGCCAGCACGGCTTGCTTCGCGAAGAACAGCGCACGTTGCAGCGCTGACTGCTGGGCGCGCTGTTTCAGCTCGCGGAGCGCGTCTTGGTTCAGCGCGTCGAGCCGGGCCGCCGTCCGCAGGTGTCCCAGCTCGTGCCAAGCGACGCAGACGTGAAACGTCAGGTACATGAAGAGAGCCGAGACGAGCGTCTCCGGGCTGACGAAGATGAAGCTCAGCACCTCCCACTTGAGGATCGCGTTCGCCGGGAGGGCCAGCACCGACGAGATGAAGGCGACGTGGAACGCGACCAGGATGTGGTTGGCGATGACCCATCCTTCCTGCAGGCGTGCGGAACCCCTCGGGGACAGATGATTGGCTGGCAACATCTTCGCTCTCCTCGGCTCGATGTGGTTGCACGGCGGCGTGGCGAGCGCGCCTGCCCGTCGCCGTTCGATGCGATCGCCACGGTCGAGCAATGCTCGTCAGGCCAGCCTACGATCGTGTGGCGAGCTTGTCGTTGATGCGCGTCAATTCGACGTCGGTCCCCGTCACCTCGCTGCCGTTCTCACGGCGGACGAGCGCCAGATCGTTGAGCGAGAGCATCCCCGCCGGCCTCTCTCGGTCGACCAACGGCAGCCGTTGGACCTGCCCCTCTTCGTGGTGATTTTGTTGTCGTTTTATTTCTGTCTCGTTTCGATTGACATCGGATCGCGGATGGGGTAGTTACTGCGTGTTGCGTTAAGGGACAGACCACGCCAGGCGTGGCTCAATTTGGAAAAACAGGGAGAGAGCACGATGAAGAAGTTTACGATTCTGTTTGTGGCGCTTGTGTTTGCGCTGGGTATGATCTCGGGCGCCAGCGCGATGACCGGCAGCGACAATGGTCAGATCACGATGAAAGACGCGAAGAAGAAAAAGAAGAAGCCCGCCAAGAAGAAAAAAGCTGGCAAGAAGAAGCCCGCCAAGAAGAAGAAAGCTGGCAAGAAGAAAGCTGGCAAGAAGAAAGCCGGCAAGAAAAAAGCTGGCAAGAAGAAGAAAGCCGCCAAGAAGTAAGTTGACCTCGGTCGGCTGACTCTCGGGCCCAAGCGGCTCGACCCCTTCCGTTCCCCCAATCCCGCTGATCCATCGACTCATCACGGACGACCGAAGTCGGACATCGCCAAAGCTCGTTCACTCTCGAATCGAATCGGCCGTTGGGCGCACGAAACGCTCAGCTGAAGGCGCGGGCGAGGGCGTGCTCGATGTCGGCGAGGAGGTCGTCGACGTGCTCGATGCCGACCGAGAGGCGCACCAGGGCATCGTCGATTCCCAAGGCGGCACGCCGGTCGGCGGGAATCGAGGCGTGGGTCATGATCCCCGGGTGTTCGATCAGGCTCTCGACGCCGCCGAGGCTCTCGGCGAGCGTGAAGACCCGCACGGACGCGAGGAAGGTGCGCGCCTGCTCGAGGTCGCCGTCGAGGATCGCGGTGACCATTCCGCCGAAGCCCGTCATCTGACGCGCGGCGAGGGCGTGTTGGGGATGGGAGGCCAGACCCGGATAGATCACCCGGCGCACGCGTGGATGTTGCTCAAGGTAGGCGGCGATCCGGCTCGCGTTCTCGTTGTGGCGTTCCATCCGCA
>JAGQJP010000723.1 GCA_020430585.1 Myxococcales bacterium
AGACGGTGGACGGCTTGGGCCCCGACTCCTCGGACGACGACGGGACATTCGACCTGACGGGCGACGCCACCGTCGATCTCGTCGACGAAGAGGTCTCGACGACGCCTCGGATCTCTTGTTCGAGCTACCTCGCCCATTGGCTCGTCGGACAGCCCAAGCAGCACACCTACCGCTATACGGGACCCAACCTCGGCCCGAGCCCGGCGATCAGCCTCGAAGGCGGACCGGCGTCGTTGGGCGCCTCGATCGTCGAGGAGCTCGACGGCAGTTACTCGATTACGGTGCACGACGTCTGCGATCAACCACACTACGGGCCCGTCGTTTTCAAGATCGGTGGCCAAACGCTGACCGCCGACGTCTCTGGAGATCCCTGTGTGATCATCTGCGACCGACCGCTCGCGTCGATCAAGGACCCGCCGCCGGAGCACACGCGTTATCACGAGATCCCCCAGAGCGGCGCCGTCGATCTGAAGACCTACCACAACGTGACGGCGCTGACCGGGCTCGTCCCGCAGAGTTATTCGGTCGAGGAGAGCCTGGGATACAACCTCCTCGAGCTGCAGAGCGGCGCGGCGCAGCAGTTCGGGATCGACAAGCTCGTCTCGATCGGCGCCGATGGGACGATGACGATCGGTGCCCTCGAATTTCCCGGGAGCCTCGGCTTCACCATCCTCGTCCAATCGCAGGTGACGATCACGATCTCCGGATCTGTCCAACAGGTGAGCTATTCGCGCGGAACCCTGGAGATCGGCTTCGCGGTTTCGGATGTGGGCAATCCCGTCGGCGACCCCGTGACCTCGAACCTCGTCGGGTACGGTGGATTCTCGATCGGCTCGACGGCGTTATTGGTGCCTCCACAACTCACGAGCTCGTCGACGACCGATCTGGCGCTCGAGATCGGGCCCGCCGATTGGCAGGGGCCGGGGGCGCCCTGCCCAGACGCCGGCACGATCTGCTGGTGCATCAGCTACAACTACCAGGTGCGCTTCTCCTGTATACCGCCCGCCGAACTGGCGATCACGAGCAACGAGTGCGAGCCGGGCTGCGGCCAAAACCAGGTCTGCCTGAAAGAGGCTGACGGCGCGATCTGCCGCGGCTACGATCCGGCCCAGAGCGATCCCGCCAACAGCGTCTATCACTTGACGTTCAACAACACCACCGTCACGGCCGCCTTGCACGACAATGGCTTCAGCCCGACCTCCACGCCAGGCACGGTAAACGACCCCTTCGAGACCAATCTCGTCGACGGGCTGAGCTTCAACACCTTCGTCCTACCGTCGGCAAGCCCCTGGTGCTGGGTCTGGTACAAGTATTCGTTCTATTCCTCGGCCTACGTCAGCTATCCCTGCGGAGCGCCGCAGATCGGCTCGAAGGCGCCGCAGTACACCTCGATCATGAGCTTCGTGATCAGCGGTCCCTGAGCGATCTCAGAAGGTAGCTGGGGGAAACGGCGGCGCTGGTTTGGCGAAGAGGTAGCCCTGCAGCAGGTCGCAGCCGAGGGCGTGGGCGGTGTCGCGTTCACCCTCGATCTCGACGCCTTCGGCGATCACCGTCATCCCGAGCTCGTGGCTCACCGAGACCATCGAGGCGACGACGCGTTGCTTGGTCAGCTCGTGGTCGATGTGACGGATCAGCGACATGTCGAGCTTCACCACCTCGGGCTCGAGTCGCGCGAAGTAGGATAGCCCGGCGTAGCCCGCGCCGAGGTCGTCGATCGCGATGCGGAAGCCCATTTCTCGCAAACGCACCACGCGAGACGCCACGTCCCGCACGTCGTCGAGCGTCGCCC
>JAGQJP010000724.1 GCA_020430585.1 Myxococcales bacterium
GACTCTATAGCGGTCGACGAACGCCGCGGCGCCGGGCGACGAGGAGCCGGGCGACGATCAGCGAGAGGAGCGCTGCGACGAGCAGCCACGCTGCGCTCTGCTCGGGACCAGGGGCGGCGCTACAGCTCGAGCCCGAGCGCGATCCGTTGGAACCGCTGGCCGCGCTGTCGCCGAGGTTCACGCTGTCGCCCGTCGCCGTCCCGTCTGGCGCGACGCGATCGGGTGTTTCGACGTCGAAGTTGGGGTATCCCGCATCGGGATCGGGTGGATTCTCCGTCCATTCGTAGGCCCCGAGATCGATCGCCGAACCGACGGGGCGCGGCGTTCCATCGATATCGATCGCCGGGGCGAGGGTCGGATCGCCCTTGTCGATCGCCGGGCTGTTCGGCAACAGGTGCAGGTCGTAGCTCGTCGGGTTCACGAAGAGCAGCATCGCATCGTCGATCCGCAGGTTGTGATCTTCGGTGACGCCGACGCTGTCGGAGGTGAAGTCGGTGGCCAGATTGTTCCGCACGACGCAGTCCTCCGGTGGCGTGCCATCTTTGTGTGCGGCGATCTTGATCCAAGGCGGACCCGGCGACTCGTCGTTCGGGTCGAGCACGGTATTGTTGACCACGCGCGAGCCGCGTGCGCCGAGGAGCGTGATCCCGTGCCAGTGATCGGTGATGATGATGTTGTTCTCGATCACCCAGTCGACGAAGGTCCCGTCGAACATCCCGATCCCCTGGAGGGTACAGCGAAACGGTTGGTTCGGATCCTCGTAGTTGATGATCCGATTGCCCCGCAGCACGACCCCCGTCACCTCTCCCGTCCCGACCGTTCCGTCGCTGCCGACGGACCAGGACTGGAAGCCGTCGTCGTGGTTGTCATTGACCTTGTAACAGTTTTTCACGGTGTTGTACTGGAATACGGTGTAGTCGCCGAGGCCGCGCATCCCGTCGCCGGCGAAATTCTCGATCAGGTTGCCCTCGACCAGCGAGCTGTGGGCGCTGACGGAGATGCCGAAGTTCACGTTGGTCAGGCGGTTGTTGCGCAAGGTGATCCCTTCGCCGTCCGCGGAGATCCCGTTCGCCGACTTGCTGTCCCAGTCGTTGGCGCTCCAACCCGCGCTGTCGGGCACCGAGAAGAGGCGGCAACCCTCGACGACGATCTCACGGATCGGCCCGTGGTACGTTGTCTGCTCGAGTTGGACCATCGTCTGGGGGTCATAGTCGGTGGCGAACGAGGGGCTGATCTGCAGGCCGCGAAAGAGCCAACCCGCGCTCGAGCGCACGACGATTCGGCTCAGTTTCGGCGTCGCTCCTGGCGCCGCGGCGATCGTGATCGTCGCGCTGTTGTAGTGCGAGACGATCGAGAGCGTGCCGTGGTAGCCCGAGAGCAGCCAGATCGTGTCGCCGCCGTGGATCGGCGCGCCCGCGTTCTTCGGGACGAGCTTCGCCCCTTCGACGTAAGGAAAGCTCTCCCATGTCTGGGTCTGGACCAGCCCGCCATCGATGACGTCTTGGAGCGTGCGCCAGGGCATCGCCGCGCTCCCATCTCCAGAGGGAGAGCCGTTCTGCGGATCGACGTAGAACTCCGCGGCCCAGGCCGGGCACGAGACCCAGCTCAACA
>JAGQJP010000725.1 GCA_020430585.1 Myxococcales bacterium
ATCGAGAACAACTGTTCGAGAATACGAAGAAAGCGATTCTTGGAGCGCGGGCGCTGCAACTCCCCCTGCTCTGCACCGAGCAAGTCCCCGACAAGCTAGGCCCGACGGTTCCCGAGCTCGCCGAGCACCTCGGCGACGTCCAGCCGATCGCGAAAAGAGCGTTCAGCTGCGCCGGAGACGCGGGGTTCAACGCCGCCCTCGAGGCGACGGGGCGACGCCAGGTGCTGCTTTGCGGGATCGAGACACACATCTGTGTCTACCAGACCGCGCGCGATCTGATCGGCCGGAGCTACCAGGTGCATCTGTTGGCCGACGCGGTCTCGTCGCGCAACGCGACGAACCGAGCCGTCGCGCTCGAGACGATGCGGTCGCTCGGCGCGCGACTCACCACAGTCGAGATGGCGCTCTTCGAGATGCTCGGCGTCGCCGAGGGCGAGGTCTTTCGACAGGTGTCGCGCATCGTAAAGTGAGGGCGCCGACGACGGGGCCGTGCAGACGGGTGGTCGCGAGGGCAACGGACCGCGAGTCGGCCGAACGGACCGCGAGTCGGCCGAACGGACCGAGGGCGGTCGTGAGAGCGGGTCGGACCGAGCGGCGGTCGCGAGCGCCGATCAGAACGAGGAGCCGTCGCTCTTGGTGCCGGCTGAGTGTGGCGCCGTGCCCGGATGGGCGATCATCGGGCTCTTCGGATCGCCGTCGCGCTCGCGAACGAGGGAGCGGTCCTGGCCTCCCTCGGGCCCAAACTCGACCTCGTTGACGCTGCGGCCGGTCGCGTCGCGGAGGGTTACCTTGTCTCCAGCGTTGGAGAGGCCGAGCCCCTTGGAGGCGAAGACGAGAGTGTTTCCGAAGCTCTTGAACGTCGCCACGTCACCGCCACCGAAGACCAGCACGGCCTGACCTGGCGCGAGCGCCGTTCCGGCGGGGAAGGTGAAGCGCGCGCTGTACGCATCCGAAAGCGTCCATCCCGACAGATCGACCGTATCGTTGCTGACGTTGACGAGCTCGACGAACTCGTCGTCGGTCGCCGAGCGCAGGCCGTCGCCGTTCGAGTCGCCGCTCAGATCCGACGGCGGGTCGGCGAGGATCTCGTTGATGATCACCTTGGGCCCCTCATCGACGGGAGGCGCCACTTCGCAGGTGTTGCTCGAGGGGACACAGAAGGTGCCCGAGATCGTCGAGCCGTTGGCGACCGAGCGACAGACGTAACCGCTCGGGCAGCCGTCGTCAGCGGTGCAGGCGATGGTGCAGACCTTTTCGCTCGTCGAAATCCGCGTGCAGACGTTTCCGAGTCCGCCGCAGTCGGTGTTCTGCGTACAGCTCGTGCAGAGCGCCTCGAGATTTCCGTAGGGGTGCAGCTTCGGGTTCGCGTCGATTCCGTAGACCCCGAACATCGTCTGGAAGAAGTAGGACGAGCGGTCCATCTCGTCGAGGATCTGCTTGTAGGTCCGCACGAGGTTGTGGTTGCCCTGGGCATCGGTCTTGCTCACCGTGTCGATCAGCGTCCGAATCGGCGCGTCGGTGCTCGCCGACGAGAACGACAGCGTGGTGATCACATTGATATTCTTGCGATCGGACTTGGCGGGGTTCTGGAAGAACGCCTCGCCGACGCTGTAGGTGTCGCAGCCGATCGCCGCGACGATTTGATAGCGGTCGTTCGGCATCTGGAGCAGCGGGATCTCGTGGTCGTCGAGGTCGCCCTCGTCGGTCTTGCGCCAGTTGGCGAGGGCGAAGGCGTAGTAGTTTCCGCTGTGACCGGCGAAGATGATGATCTCACGGTCGCGGAAGCTCTCGCGCATGTCCGCCTCGAGGAGGCGACCACCGTCGTCGGTGTCGGGGTCGGTGTCGGTCCCGGCTTTTCCCCAGAAGAGCCAGACCTTGACGACGACGTCTTTGCCGTAGGCCTTGATCGTCTTGGTCAGCGGCCCGCTCGTTCGGGTGTAGTCGTCGAACGTCGCCACCGGGGAGCTGAAGCCTTGCTGCAGGAGATACGCGTAGACGCTCGCCGAGTGTTTCAGATGATAGTCCGCGTGGTAGTCCCAGCCGAAATGCACGGCGATCGTCACTTCGCCATCTTCGAACAGCCGCTTGTAATCGACGTAGGCGTCGACCGATTGTTTCTGCGGGTAGACCTCGAGGCGAATCTCCTCGAGCTGATCGGCGGTATATTTCGAGGGGTCGAAGGCGTCGTAGCTGCGGTACCACTCGTGATTGTATTCGAGGTTCGACATCTCGTCGTTCGAGACCTTCTTCATCTTGAGGTTGAAGAAGATCTTCCCCTGGTCGTCGGTCTCGGTCGGAAGGTCGCGGAGGAAGTCTTTGGCGCCGCCCACCTGCTGCTTGAAGGTGAAGCGATAGGTCAGCTCGTCGACGGCTTCGATCTTCAGGTCGTCGTACGAGCCGTTGCGCGTCATCGCGTGAAACCCGCCGTAGCTCTGATTGCCGTCGTGCTCGCTCTTCTCGACGAGGTACACCGTGAGGAACCAGCCGATTTGGATGTGTTTCAAGAAGACCAGCTCCTTGACGCGGACCAGCTTCTCCTCCTCGGTCTTGCCGCGGTAGGTCTCCTCGAGCGTCACCTGGCTCGTGCCCTCGACGAAGTACTCCTGCGCCGTCGGGCTGAAGTAGTTGTCGAGCTTGCCTGGCGGAACGAGGATGCTCTCCTCCTCGGTCGTCGAGCTGTTTTTGCTGCAGCCGGTGGCCACCACGAGCGCGGCGAGCAGAAGCAGTGCGTGAAATCGAAGCGGTGTCGTCATGGGAACCTCCTGCGTTCGGGGGGACCATCGTGCAAAACCCAGGCCAGCCGTGCGCTCGATCGACCGACCACCTGCCGCAGCGCGTCTCGTGCCCTGTATTCGGCGTCCAGCGCGATCGCGGAGGTTCCCGAGCGCGGCGCGATCGCCCTCTGATGCTGGGGCGGATTGTCCTCATCGTCACCCGCATCGAAGGCGGGACATGAGCCACTTTCGCTTCTGATTACATGATGTTGGTAGGCTGGGGATGGATCGCGATTCCCGCACCGCGTGGGGACGTCGGGTCCTCGGCGGAAAACCCCGCCGTCGTCGGTCAACGCTCGAAGCCTTTGCCGCCGTCGTCCTTTTCTTTCGACTTGTCGGCCTTGATCTTCTCCATCTCTTGATGCTTCTTCTTGTCGTCCTTGGCCGGCGCGTCCTTCTCGCCCCCGGCGGGCCCCTTCTGTACGTCTTTTTCGCCGGGCTTGGGCGCCGCTTTCTCGGCTGGCTTCTCTTGCCAAAACTTGCCGATCTTCGCCCGCGGCAGCGCTTTGGCGCGATTGGCGCGCTTGAGCCGCTCGGTGAGGGTGTCGATCATCTTGTCGACCCGCTCCATCATCTTCGCCTCGCGCGGCCCCTTCTTCGGCAGATCGCGCAGGTGAATCCGCAGCGTCTTCATCAGCGAGATCTGCTGCGACATCTCGTCGGAGTCGGGCGGCTTCTTGCTCAGGATCGCCTGGCAACGCTGGATCTCTTGTTGCGAGACCTGCATCACCATCTGCGGCGGAATCGTGCTCGCGAGCGGTCGCGGCGGGATCGATCCACCACCACCGTGCTGCCCGCCCGAGAGCTCTTCTTTGGAAGCCAGCTGCTCACCGCTCGCTCGGAACGGTGGCGTGTGCTCGACGACGAAGGGTGGGGCCTCGGGCTCGGTCGGTAACCATTTTTCAGGGAAATTCTTGAACATGACACCATGATAGTCCCGCAGGCCACGATCGGCAACCAAAAAATGAGCTTGAAAACGGCGTCCCGAGGGGCTCTGAGCCAGCTGGGAGAAGGTCTTTTACAAATCGGGAAAAGCTGCTATGGTAGGCGGAAAATAGGAGGGCAGTGATGCGATCGACTTCGGGACATCGAGTTCTGCTTTTGGGAATTGCCGTTCTGCTACTCGCCTTTACGTCGTGCAGGCGCTCGTCGGGTGAGCTCCCGCCGAGCTACCCGAACTGTTCGTCGGATTACAACTGCGCCGACAAGGGCGAGCACTGCGTCAAGAACAAATGCGTCAAGTGCGGGGCCGATTCGCACTGCCATCCCTGCGCCAAGTGTGACCTCGCGAGCAACACCTGCATCTACGCCAAGAACTGCTGCGTCAACGACGGCGATTGCAAAGATGGCGGCCAGTGCAACCGCAGCGGCAAGTCGACGGGAATGTGCGTCGCCCCGGCACCGCGACAATCGCCGACGAGCCAACCGAAGAAGTAACCCGACGCCGCTGGCGAGCGCCCTCGATGCCTCGATTGGGCGAATCCCCCCTCGTGCCTCCAGGTCTCTCGAATTCGTTGAGCATTGCGTCGATAGAAGCGTTCCTGGTACACTCTACTCCGTATCGGATCGGGAGATGTCGATGAATCTAACACTCGTCTGGCGCGCGGTCGTCGTGCTGTTCCTGCTGATGAATCAACCAGGCTGCTCGGTCAAGTTCACCGATTCACAAGGCGAGAACCTGGCGGTCAAGATCGATCCGGACAACGACGGCGTGGCGACCGATTCGGGAGGACAGAAGGACAACTGCCCCTCGACCTACAATCCGTCGCAATACGACACCGACGGTGACGGGATCGGCGACGCCTGCGACCCCTGCCCCCTCAATAGCGACCCGACGGTGAAGTCCGACGCCTGTTTCGGACCCGAGCCGAGCAAATACACGTTCGATCAGATCGAAGGCGACTGGTTCTTCGTCTCCTGGGCCGTCATTCGAGACGTGAACAGCCTGGCGTACAAAGACGGCAACGTGACCTCGAA
>JAGQJP010000726.1 GCA_020430585.1 Myxococcales bacterium
CGCTGACAGCGCGCGAGGAAGTCGCCCTCGGTCATCGGCTCGGCGAGGAACCGCTGGGCGGTCAGCGCGGCGACGTAGTAACTCTCGATGAAGCCGCGGATCAGGTTGCGAAACAGCGGCAGACCGAAGCTGGCGTTCCCCGCCACGACGAGGGTGTCGGTTTGCAGCGCGAGGATCTCGTGCGTCGTCAAGTGCTCGATCGTGCGAGCGAAGGCGGTGGGGAAATCGGTGTTCGTCGCGAAGTGGAACTCGAACTTGAGCAGCTTCGAGAGCTCGAGGCTTTCGTGTCGCACCATCTCGAGCGAGGCACCGCCGTTGGTTTCGCTGATCAGGAAGGCGGTGGCGACGATCGCCTCGTCGACGAAGAACTCGATCACTTGATTCTTGTAGTAGTCGAGCGTGATCCGCGCGCCGTCTTCCACACGAAACAGTGTCTCCTCCTCGTCCTGATAGGTCGAGACGAAGCGGTTGTTCGAGAAAAGGTGCAGCACCTCGTCGACGACGTCCTCGAAGAGCGCGCCGATAGGAGCGTACTGACTGAAGTCCCCGCAGGACGGCGATCTTGAGCGACCTAGCTCGGCGGCAGCCTCTTGCAGCGGAACCCGTAACGAGTTCGAGAGTCGTGCATCGCGGGCGTGCAAGAGCCCGACGACGAACCCGATACGGCAGAGCAGCTCGTCACGCGAGACGCCGCGCTTGCCGAGGGAGAGCAACGAGAGAGCGACCACGCCCGAGGGAGTCGCCGTCGAGATGCGCGAGAGACAGTGCACCAGCTCGTGGCCAAGCCGCGTGACGGCGACCTGCAACGTTTCGTCGTCGGGGTGCTCGTCGTCGACACCGAATCCCGCGAAGAACTCGCGCAGACTGATCGGCTCGTCGAATTGGGCGTACAGCCGTCCGAACTTGCGGTTGAGGATCCGCGTGGTCTTGAACAGGTCCCCGAGGTTCTCCTGCTCCTTCTCACCGCCTTGTAGCTCGCGCATCAGGCTCCGCTCTTCGACGATCTTCTCGTAGCCGATGTTGACCGGCACGAAGTAGATGTCGCGGCTCGCCCCGGAGAGCACGGCCTCGACGAGAAAGCGCAACATTCCGAATTTCGGTGGTAAAATTTTCCCGGAGCGGGAGCGGCCGCCTTCGATGAAGAACTCGATCGCGAAGCCCTCCTTGATCATCTTGCGCAGGTAGTGGCGGAAGACCAGGGTGTAGAGCTCCAGCCCGGCGAATCGGCGGCGCAGGAAGAACGCGCCAGAGTGGCGGAAGATGTGTCCCATCGGCCAGAAGTTGAGGTTGTCGCCCGCGGCGATGTGCGGCGGAATCAGCCCGTTCAGATAGAACACATAGCTGATGATCAGGTAGTCCATGTGGCTCTTGTGGCTCGGGACGAGGACGATCGGCGCTTGCTTGGCCGCCTCTTTGACGCGATCGAGCCCAGCGGCGTCGACCTCGATTCCGGCGTAGATCCTCGTCCAGATCGGATGGAGTATGAGGAAGAGGAACTCGACGTAACCCTGCCGATAGTCGGCGGCGATC
>JAGQJP010000727.1 GCA_020430585.1 Myxococcales bacterium
CATTGTCAGCGCATGGAACGTGGCCCAACTCGAGAAGATGGCTCTGGCGCCTTGCCACTGCCTGTTTCAGTTCTACGTCGCCGATCGGAAACTCTCACTACAGCTCTATCAACGGAGTGCCGACGTCTTCTTGGGCGTACCCTTCAACATTGCCTCCTATGCGCTGCTGCTGATGATGATGGCCCAGGCGTGCGAGCTCGAGGCGCATGAGTTCGTCCACACCTTCGGCGACGTGCATCTCTATCGCAACCACATCGAGCAGGCCCAGCTGCAACTGCAGCGCGAGGCTCGGCCGCTACCGCGGATGCGCCTCAACACCGGACGACGCGACATCTTCGGCTTCGAGTATGACGATTTCACGCTCGAGGGCTACGATCCGCATCCGCACATCAAAGCGCCGGTCGCGGTGTGAGAGGCGGCGAGCGGTCGAGGCGCGGACGGGTGGGCTCGAGCTCTGCGCGCGCTGAGTCAAAAGACGAGGCGAAACGCCCCGAGGAGATGGATCGACGATGCGTGTGACGTTGATCGCTGCGGTCGCGCGAAACGGCGCGATCGGGAAGGGAAACGATCTGCCCTGGCATATTCCCGAGGATTTGCGCCATTTCAAGCGCACGACGCGGGGGTGTCCCGTGGTGATGGGGCGTCGGACCTACGAGTCGGTCGGCGAGCCCCTGCCGCGCCGGCGGAACGTCGTGATCTCGCGTCGACCCGATTTTCGCGCGCCCGGCTGCGACGTCTTCACCAGCCTCGAAGCGGCGTTGACGGCGTTGGCCGACGAAGCGGAGGTGTTCGTCGTTGGCGGGACCGGGATCTATCGCGCGGCGTTGCCCTACGCTGCCAGGATGATCATCACCCACATCGACGCCAGCTTCGACGCCGACACCTTTTTCCCCGACGTCGACTGGAGCGCCTGGTCGATGACCGAGGAGCGACGCTTCGAGGCGACCGACGAGCGACCCCTGGCGTTCTCGTTCGTGACCTACGAGCGCGTTCCGCCGCGCACCGTTCCCGACGGGTCACAAATCGGTTGACGAACGCCGTGAAATCCTCTAATTCTGTAGTCCGCTCACGGGGCGTAGCGCAGTCTGGTAGCGCACATGACTGGGGGTCATGGAGTCGCTGGTTCGAATCCAGTCGCCCCGACGACGAGGGCCGGCCAGAAATGGTTGGCCCTTTTTTTTTGCCGCGGCCGGACTACTCTTTCGGCGGACGGCGTGGGCGGGTGGCGTCATCGTCGTCGAGCCAGCCGACGATCGACCGCAGCCCCCCCGTGACGGACGCCCCGATATCGTTGAGCTGGCCGAAGAGCTCATCGATTTCGCGGCGCAGCTGTCCACGCTGCTGCTCGAGGGCGCCCATTTGGCTCTGCAGCCGAGCGTTCGACTCTTGGCTGCGGAGCAGCGCCTTGCGCAGCTCTTGATTTTCACCGTCGATCCGGCGGTTCTCCGCGTCGAGGCGACGGCACTCCTCGTCGAGGCGACGGCACTCCTCGTCCAGCCGCTCGCACTCGCTGACCAGGCGCTCCGAGCTCTCCTGTAGGCGCGCACGCTCCATCGGCTCGAGATCCGGTATCGCCTCGGCGATCGTGTCCGACTCGTCCGTCACCGCTGTCGCCGCCGCTCGCGTCGGCGCGGCGATCCCCGAGACCTCGTTCACCACCGGCGCAGCGTCGGCCCCTCGCCCCTCTGCGGCTTCTGTGTCGGCCGCTCGCTCGGTGTCGATGGCGGTTTCGGCCGCTCTCTCCTCGTCGGGCGCGGTGTCGTGCATCTCGGCGGGCCGCCGGGTCGTCGCGTGGGACCAGAGCGCCTCGAGGGGCAGGGGCCCAGTGGGTGCGGGCTCGACGTCGGGAGCGTTCGGCGCTTCATCACGGTCCGGGGCAACCGCGTCGGCACGCCGCGGAGAATCGAGGGCTGGGTCGTCGGCGCCGCGGGCGAGCTCCTTCTTCGCGCCCTCGATCGTGAAACCACGCACGACGAGGAGCTCGTGGATGCGAAACAGCAGCGCCAGATCGTCGCGGGTGAACACGCGGTGCCGCGAGCGGGTCTTCTTCGGCGTCAGTTGGGCGAACTGGCGATCCCAATAGCGCACGATGTGCGTCTTGACACCCAAGAGGTCTGCGACCTCGCCGATCTTGTAGTGCTCTTTGTCTGGAATCGTTGGCGCCACGGACACCCGCCGATGCGAATCGGGGCGGCCGAGAGAGGGGGAGTGCTACCGTTCGAGGTCGGTCGCCCGCCAGAGTTATTCGGAGTCGGGGTTGAGGATCGTCTTGAGCACCTGGCTCGGCTTGAAGGTCAGCACCCGCCGCGCCGAGATCTTGATCTCGTCGCCGGTTTGGGGGTTGCGACCGACTCGCTCGCGCTTGCGGCGCACGACGAAGTTTCCGAATCCGCTAATCTTCACTTTCTCTTCGCGCTCGAGCGCGTCTTTGATGAGATCGAACAGAACCTCGACCATTTGCGCCGCTTCTTTTTTCGAAGCGGTGCCCAGCTTTTCGTACACGCGTTCGATGAGATCCGCTTTGGTCATGGCGTCATGCTCCTTGCGTGAGATTTGGGACGAGGAACTTCGTTACAGGAAACGACGTCGATTAATGGCTGGCCGATTTTGCGGTAGCCAGCACGTGCGCGAACGCCGCCGGATCGGTCACCGCCAGATCGGCGAGGACTTTGCGGTTGAGCTCGATGTTCGCTTTGGCGAGCAGGTCGATGACTCGGCTGTAGCTGAAGCCGTTCAGACGCGCAGCGGCGTTGATCCGGGCGATCCATAGCTGGCGGAAGCTACGTTTGCGGTTGCGGCGGTCGCGGTAGGCGTAGAGCCAGCCCTTCTGAACCGTCTCTTTCGCGCATTTGTAGATCCGCGAACGCTTGCCCCAGTAGCCCTTGGCAAACTTGAGCATCTTCTTGTGACGTTTGTGAGCGGTGACACCGCGTTTCACTCTGGACATCTTCTATTCTCCACTCTCGCGCATCAGGCGTACGGGATCAGCCCTCGAACGAGTTTCGCATCGCCGCTGGTCAGATAGTTGGCTTGGCGCAAGCCACGTTTTTGTTTCGTCGTCTTCTTCGTCAGGATGTGCCGGCGGTACGCTTTGTTCACCTTGATCTTGCCGGAGGCGGTGACTTTGAAGCGTTTGGCCGCGGAGCGATTGGTTTTCATTTTCGGCATAGAACCCTCGTCTGGCGTACGCGGTCTGGCGTTCGCATCGTCCGTTTCTGGTAGGCACGGGCGGTTTCGAACCGCCGACCTCTACCGTGTCAAGGTAGCGCTCTCCCCCTGAGCTACGTGCCTAAAAACCCTGTTTTCACAGCGCCTTATCGCGGCCCTGGCGGCGCAGGCTTTCCATTATTAGCGCAAAGCGCGAAACAGTGTCAAGGGAAAAACTGTGCGGCGCCACGCGCGAGTGGAGAACCTAAACGAGCCGCTCGGGAATGTCAAGCAGAGTTGATCGTGCGCAAGGATTTGACCGAACCGGGAAAACAATGGTAAAACGTTGGACATTCGCTGATCTCGTGAAGGGGCGGACGCTCGAATGCAACCCGACGGAAAAGGTGACCCATCAGCCCGCGGTTTGCAGCCGCTCGCTGAGATTCTGCGCGACCTGTTGCCCGGTCAGCGCTTGGTCGCCACGAGCGAGTCGGCGCTCCGCGAGGCGTGGCCGACCGTCGTCGGGAACCTCGCCGCGCGCACGTCGATCGTACGCTTCGTCGATGATCGACTGCTGGTCGCCGTCGAGTCGCCAGCGTGGATGACCGAGCTCTCGTTTCATCGAGACGAGATCCGCAAACGGCTGCTCGAGGCGGGGCTGGTGGTCGACGAGATCCGCTTCGTCGTCGCCGGTCGGGGGCCGATACGGCGCACGGGCGAGGCCTCTTTGGCCAGCAGCAGACGCGCGCCCCGATTGAGCCGAGACGAGCAGCGCCGCGTCGACGAGGTGACGAGCGCGGTCTCCGAAGCGTCGGTGCAACGCGCACTCAAACGTCTGTTCGAACGTGCGCTCCTGCGGGACGAGCAGCGGTCTGCGCCGCCGTCCGAGCGCCCAAAAACCGAAAAGAGCCCGCGTCGATAGGAGGGGTGATGGCACTGCGTATCGTTCTGTTGGTTGCGCTGCTGGCGTTGGTCGGCTGCAATCCTCCCAAGAGACAAGAGAAGAAGAAGCGGACCAAGCCGCCGAAGGTGACCGTCAAGCTCCCGCCGGTTCAGGACTTGAAGGTGCCAGAGTACCAGAAGTACTATGCCGATCAGTCCCTGACGGTGCAGCACCTGATGCGCAGCGTGGCGACCCTGTTTCGCAAAGAGGACACCGTCGTCGCCGTCACCGGCGTGATCAACGGCCTCAAGCGCTGCGAGAAGAAGGACGACAACCGCTGCACGACGATTCCACACTTCTACCTGGTGGACAAGCCGGGCGATCAGCGCTGGCGCTTGCTGGTGGTCGACATTCCGG
>JAGQJP010000728.1 GCA_020430585.1 Myxococcales bacterium
CGAGGTTGGTCGTGACTCGCTACCCAACACCGGAAAGCCCTGACAGCGATCCGCTCATTGGCAAGACGATAGCGGGGCGCTATCTCGTGATCGGCCGTCTCGGCGCAGGCGGCATGGGCAAGATCTACAAGGTGCGCCACATCAAGCTCGACAGCATCGTCGCCCTGAAGGTGCTCTATCGGCACCTGATCGAAGACGCGACGGTGGTGAAACGATTCGAGCGCGAGGCCAAATCGGCGAGCCTGATCAAGCACGACAACATCGTACAGATCACGGACTTCGGGGAGGATCCCCAGGTCGGCTACTTCTTCTGCATGGAGTACCTCGAAGGGGAGAATCTGGCGCAGCGGATCAAGCGCGTCGGGGCGATGCCCGTCCCGCAGATCCTGCACATTCTTCTGCAGATGTGCGACGCCCTCGGGCGGGCGCACGAGAAGGGCGTCGTCCATCGCGACCTCAAACCCGAGAACATCTATCTGATTCAGAAAGGGTGGCAACAGGACCACGTCAAGATCCTCGATTTCGGGATCGCGGCGATGGGGGTCAACGAGAATCCAGAGAGCCGCCTGACCCGAGCGGGAACGCTCTTTGGAACACCCGCCTACATCTCGCCCGAGCAAGCGATCGGGGTCGATCTCGACCATCGGACCGACATCTACTCCGTCGGCGTGATCGCCTATGAGATGGTGACGGGCCAGATCCCGTTTCAGGCACAGACCTACGTGCTGCTGGTCGACAAGCATCGCCACGAACAACCGCGGCCTCCGCGCGAGTTGCGGCCCGACGTACCGCCGAAACTCGAGCAGATCGTCCTGCGCTGCCTCGAGAAGGCGCGGGAGAATCGCTTTCAGACCGCGTCGGAGGTCATCAACGATCTGATGCTCCTGACCCCGGCTCCCGTGGCGTCGCTGCCCTATGGCCAGCCCGTCTCGCCGTATGGCCAGCAATACCAGCCGGTATACACACCCGCCCCGGGACAGCAGTACCCGAGCCAGTTCGGAATGCCGATGGCGGGACAGATGACGCCGTCGCCGACGCCAGGCGTGTACAATCCCACGCCGATGCCACAAGTTGGCGGATATCAAGGCTATCACCCGACGCCACCGCCCGTTGGGGGCACGATGCACCAGGCACCGAAAAAGAAGGGCGGCGTGCCGTGGTGGCTCTGGGTCTCGTTCGGCATTCTATTGGTGGCCGCGGCGGCCCTGGTCCTCGTCTTGGTGACCAAGAAGACCAGAAAGGGAAAGCAGAGCACGAATCCGGTCGTTGTAAAGTCTGAGAACCAAAAGAAAAATCCGAAACCGGTTGAGAACAAGACGCCGACGCCGACGCCGACGCCGACGCCGGTCAACGTGACGCCAACGCCGACGCCAACGCCGACGCCGACGCCGACTCCGACGCCAACTCCGACGCCGAGCCCGGTCGCATCGAACGTCAAGCTGACGTTCACGACGACACCGCCGGGAGCCAAGGTCGTCGTCTTGGGCGTCGAAGTTGGCAAGACACCGCTCACGCAGGACTTCCGCAGGAGCGACAGCGCGGCGATCGAGGTCGCCTTCCAGCTTCCGGGATTCAAGGAAGAGAAGCGAACCGTGATGCCGAGCAAAGATCAGGTGATCGCTCTGGCCCTCGCCCCGGATCTGCCGGCGCCAACGCCAACGCCGACGCCGACGCCGACGCCCCACGTGGTGACACCGACACCGACACCGACGCCGACGCCGCACGTCGTGACGCCGAAACCATTGCCGACGCCGACGGTCGTCGAAACGAAGCCCAAGCACCACAAGGTGGCGAAACACAAGGACAAGAAGACCAAGGTCAAGAAGAAGAAGACGAAGCTCACCGCCAAGAACAACAAGAAGCGCGGGAAGAAACCGCCGACCGGCAAAAAGAAGCCGAAGATCAAGATCGACCGCGAAGAATTCTAGGCCGGTCATCACGTCGACAGGTTATCGCAACATCGCTCGAGAGGAAGACACGGAGGACGAACGGGATGGGATGTTCACGGATGGTTTGTGCGGCGCTGCTCGCGTTGTGGATGAGCGCTCTCTCCTCGACCGCCATGGCGGACGATCTCGATAAGGCGCGGATCTATTACAAGAAGGGCAACGACCTCTTCGACGCTGGGCGCCATCTCGAGGCGATCACCGAGTTTCGCACCGCGCTGCGATATGCCCCAAAGGTACCCGCGATTCACAAGAACTTGGCCCGGACCTACATCCTGGTCAAGGAGTGGGAGCTCGCGCTCAAGCACTTCAACACCTATCTTCAGCTACGACCCAACGCCAAGGACCGGGAAAAGATCCTCAGCGAAAAACAGTTCTGCCTCAAGAGCCTCGGAGTCAGCAGCGAAGCTGAGTTGTTGGCGCGGCGCAAGGGCGAGCTGAAGTTGACGGTCTCGATCGATCAGGCGGAGGTGTTGATCAACGATCGCCCTGTCGGGACCTCGCCGCTCCAGACGCTGAAGCTGAAGCCGGGACAGTACATGATCACCGTGCGCAAGAAAGGGTTCAAGCCGATTAGCCGTGCGGTCTCGATCAATCCGGGGCAGACCTTGGCGCTGATGATCGAGCTGAACAAGATGCCCGAACCGATCACGCCCGTCACGCCGCCAAAGCGGAAGCCGGGCAAGAAGGCCGACTTGAAATGGATCTTCGCCTGGGTCACCGCGGGCACGGGTGTCGCCTTCCTGGCCACGGGGATCGCGATGAACGCACTCGCGGCAAAGGATCAATCGAACATCCTGAACTCTACCCGCGACAGCTCGGACACGATCGTCGGCAAGACGCAGACCGACGCCGAGAGCGCTCAGAAGAAGGCGAAAACGAAGAACATCGTCTCTGGCGTGATGTACGCCCTCGCCGCCGCCTCGTTCGGCGCGTCGATCTATCTCTTCATCGCCTCGACGCGCGAGCGGCGGGAGCGCCTGACCGAGCGAAAGCTCAACTTCGGTCCCAGCTATGTGCCCGGCGGCATGGTCTTCACGCTCGACGGGCGATTCTGAGAGGTAACGATGGGTAGATTGAGTCCCTCGATCGCGCTCGCATTCGCATTGGGCTTGCTCGTCGCTGCCAGCGCCAGCGCGGCGCCGTCGAAGAAGCCAGAGGCCAAGCCGAAGCGCGCGCTGAACGTCGACACCAAGGGCGGCACGCTCGACGTGACCCTCAGGGCGAAGCGTTTCTTCAACCACAAGACGTGGAACATCCTCAACGCGACCAGGCATCCGAACGAGATCGTCGTCGACATCCGCGTGATCTCGGGGCGGGGACGGGTGGTCGCCGAGAAGGTGATGGCCTACGAGATCTCGCAGTCGAAGAGCGGCTACGAAGTCAAGGTCAATCAGGGTCCGGCCAAGGTGATCGAAAACCGCGAGAAGCTGCGCTCGATGATGGCCAACTTCTCCTCGGTCGTCGAGACCAAGGCGCTCAAGGGCGTCAAGCGGGCCTACGTCGAGCTTCGGATGTTCCTCAACCCGGTTCAGATCGTACGGGTCAAACGTCGGCCGAAGAAATTGGCGCCGTCGCCGATTCGCAGCGTCTCGTACGATGTCAAGGTGACCTACCGCTCGCGGCAGTTCGAGCTGTAGCAGCTATTTCTCCCCGACCGCAATAACCCACAATGATTTCAGCACGACGTTACAAGTGCCCGAGAGCAAACGATCTCGCGGAGGCGCGCACAATCTACACAAAACTGTCTCAGCCACGCCACATGGCTGATTTTATAGCTGTTTCACCGAGACACCGGGCTGATCTCCACAGGGTTTTCCACAGACGAATGGGGAATTTCCCCACGGCGGGGAAACCCGCGACAACGAGCGCGACATCAGGGGTGGCTGGAGAAACGCGCGCGAACTTCCGAGCGAACGACGGGCTTCTGATTGGCTGGCGTACCCCAGCTGTTCTTGTGCCAGCGCTTCTCGAGCGGCAACCAGAAGGCGATCACGTCGCGCAGTAGCCGATGGGCGAGGGGATTGGTCCCGGCGAGGTTGTGCTGCTCGGTGCGATCACGGCGCAGATCGAAGAGCTCTTCGCGATGATCGCGATAGACGATCAGCTTGAAGGGGCCGAGCTTGACGGACTTCGCCGTCAGCCCCTGCGAGGCGAACGCGGGCATCGGCATCCACTGTTCCGTCCCGAAGATCAGTGGCGCCAGCGAGTGCCCTTGTACGTCTCGCGGCGTCGTAAGGCCCATCAGGTCGCAGATCGTCGGGTAGAGATCGACGTGCTCGGCGTCGTTGGCGATCCGTCGCCCCGGCGGGATGAAACCAGGGAGGTGAAAGAAGATCGGCACCGAGACGAGCTCCTGATAGAGGGAGTGCGCGTGGCCGACACCGCGGTGCTCGAACATCTCGTCGCCGTGGTCCGAGCTGACGACCAACAGCGTGTTTCGGTCGAGGCCGAGCTTGTGTAGCCCCTCCATCACGCGACCAAAGTAGTGGTCGTTGTAGGTCACCTCGCCATCATACTGGGCGATCAGACGGCGTCGATCGCGGGCGTTGAGCTTCAACTTGCCCGACGCGATCGAGGCGAGGTGGTAACCCGTGATGAAACGCTTGAGCGGGCCTTTGTAGGCCTTCTCGTCGTAGAGCAGCGTGTATTTTTCCCGAAAGCGATAGGCGACGTGGGGATCGATCGTGACGACGTAGAGGAAGAAGGGCTTGGATCTGTTCTTTCCGATCCACTTCATCAGCTCGGGCACGAGCTTGCTGCTCTGAGAGGGACGGCGCTCGCGAATGAAGTTGGTGAAGTGTTTCCAGCCTTGGTCGAAGCCCCACTTCTTCGACACGTACCCGTTCGAGAGGAAGGCCGCGGTCTGATATCCCGCCTTGAGAAACACCTCGGGGAGCAGGACCTCGGAGGGCGAGAGCTTGCTTTTCGGCGACATCGTGCGGTGCCGCGCCGGCGTCAAACCCGTGAGGATCGTGGCGTGTGACGCCAGGCTATAGCCCGCCGCCGACGTGCCGCCGAGCAGCATCGTGCCCTCGTTGATCACCTTGTCGTAGTTCGGGGTCTTGACGCGGGTCTTCGGGTCGTACGCTCGAATCCGATCCGCCCGCAGCGTGTCGACGACCCAGAGGATCGCGTTTCGCGGCTTCGTCGACGGGCGCGTGAGCGCCTTCGTCTTCGGCACGACGAGCTCTCGCAACGACCAGCGACCGCCGAGCTGTCGAAACTCGAGGAGCGCCAGACTACTCGACGTTCGGGGGAGGCGCACCACCTCATCGACCGATGAGGGACGATCGACGAGGCTCCGAAAGCTTTTGCCGTCGTAGAACCGCACGACGAAACGACCGCCGTCTCCGCGAATTCGCAGGGCCGCCCCCTGCGGGAGGTCGAGATAGAAGCGCTCGCCGCGCGGCGGCAGATCGCCGGGACTCGAAGGGACCACACGAATCGCGAGCATCCCGGCGCCGACGGGTTTTCCGGCCCGGCGCCCGTAACGTTGAAAGCGCAAATGTAGCTGGTTCTCGCCGACCGTCGCCTTCCCCGCGGGGAGGTTGACGCGATAGGTCGCGTAGCCCTTCTGGCAGGGCAGGCTCGCGATCACCTTGCCATTCAACTCGAGACGCACGCTCTGCGGGCAGATCAAGGTCCGCATCTCGAGGCGAAGCGAGCAACCCGATGCGCAATCGCCAGGTGCCAGCGGAAAGACGATGCGATTGTCCCTGGCGGGATAGGAGATCGACCTCCCCTCGTCAGAGGCGAAGAGCACCCACTCCTGCCACCAATTCCCGTGAATGTACTTTAGGAATCCCGCGCCGCCCGGGCGCATCAGGAGCCCGCCATCGAGCTCGTGGGCGAGCAGCTGATTCTGGGCGAAGTCGAAGACGCGCTGCCATCCTCGACGATCGACGGCGGGCGGCCGCGTGCCCAGACGGGAAGCCGTCGACGGCTTTTTCGATGCCACTTTGAGGCTCGCCGTTGGCTTCGGTGACACGTTCGGGGTCGGCGGCGGGTTCGTCTGCGGCGTACGTTGTGCGGGTCCGCGCGGGTCGGTCGACTTCTTCGTCAACGTTTGCGGCGCCGTTGGGCTCGTGGTCTTTCGCTCGCGAGGTGGTTTCTCGTTTGGCGCTTCGTGGATCGACGGCTTCGAATTGCATCCGCCGATC
>JAGQJP010000729.1 GCA_020430585.1 Myxococcales bacterium
AAGCTGGCGATCGGCGCCGCGGTGAGCAGCATCGATCCCTTCCGTCACGAGCTGACGGCGCGGCGGGCCAATCCCCGCGCCGACTTCCGGCTCAGCGCGGGCGACGAGCTCGGCGATCTCTGGCGTGCGGTCGCCGCGACGGGAGCGCGGACCGTTGGCGAGCGCGTCGACGGCGGCGATCCGAACGTTCTCGAGCTCGTCGAGTCGTACGGCGCCGAAAGCACCTGGTGGATCCCCTTCGCCTGGGTTGGCGGGGCGGCGCTGATCGCGCTGACGGTGGTACCGAGCGTCGGACCGAGGGTGGGCATACCGCTCGTCGTCGCCTGGCTTGCCGGGTTGATCACCTTCATCACGGTCCGCGCGTCGCGACGTAACCGGGAGGAACGCGGTTATCAAATGCGCGTCGGCCCGGGCGGATGGCAGCTCAGCGAGCGGAAGACGGGCAAGACCTTCGCCTCGTCCCACGCGGGTGCCGTTGAATTTCGGCCCCTCCACTGGGAGACGCGCGGTCGCTACTACCACTACGCCGGGCCTGCGCTTTCGGTCAAAGGGCTGTTGCGGAAGAGAGTGACGATCGCCGTGATGGATCCGACCCAGCGCTGGGCTCTCGACTGCCCCGCGGCAAATCGGATACACTACGTCTGCAGCAAGACCGATTGGCCGAAATTGCTCACGGCGCTGGCGGTGAACGCGCCGCTCGGGGCGCACGATCCGGGTCATCCCTCGTAGCGTTCGTTTCCGCTCTCCGGGACGCGGACGCGACCTCGAAAACAGCTAGAAAGTAAGGTGGTGCGCGTGGAACAGAAGTGGAAGACAATTCCGGGGTTGCCGGCCGAGGTGGTCGAGGCGGTGACCGCGCTGGTCGACGAGCTGACATCGCTCCTCGGCGAGGCGTTGCGTTCGGTGGTGCTCTATGGCGATCTGGCACGCGGTGAGTTTCACCCCGTCTCGCCCGGCATCGACGTGCTGCTCGTGATCGAGCCGCTGAGCCGCGAGCAGCTGGAGGCGATCGCGCGGCCCTTGCGACGCGCGCGCTGGGTCGTCGACCTCGGCTTCCTGCTGCTCTCTCCAGCCGACCTGACGCGCTCGACGGACGTCTTTCCGATCAAGTTCGCCGACCTGCGGGAGCACCACATCTTGCTCCACGGCGAGGATCTGCTCTCACCGCTGACGATCGGGCGCGAGCACTTGCGGCTGCGCTGTGAGCAGGAGCTGCGCACGATCCTCTGGCGCCTGCGGCGGCAGTACATGTTCGTCTGCGACTACGGCGATCGCCTGCAGGCCACGCTCTGCGAGGCGTTCTCGACGTTCCTGGTCACGATCAGCGGTTCGCTGCGGGCGCGCGGCATCGAGGCGCCCCGCGACAGCCGCGCGCGGATCGATCTCGTCGGCGCGCAGTACCAGGTCGACGCAGCGGTTTTCCACGAGGTGCTGGCGCTTCGCGACCGGATCGACGCGGAGATCCCCCTCGACGACGTGCGGCGCCTCTACTGGCAGCTCGTCGAGCAGCTGGCGGCGCTGGTGATCCAGGTCGACCGCGAGGGGTACGCCGAGTGAATTGGCTGATACACAACGTCATCGCCGATATGAAGGGGCCCTACTTTCTGGCGCTCTACATCGGCGTCGGGTTCTTCGTCATCGCCTCGGCGTGGCTCGTGCGGAGGGGACTGATTAGCGGCGGCGATCGGCCGTTGCCCGCGATTTCTCATGAGCAAGATCCGTACGTCTTGGCCTATCTGCGTGGCGGCGTATACGCGACGATCGAGGTCGCCGTCGCCGCGCTGGTCGAGCGTCGGTACATTGTGATCGACGCGACCGCTCAGACGGTCGGCCGGTCGACGATTCCGCTGAACCCGCACCACCTCAACGACGTCGAGGCCGCGGTCTTCGAGTGGTTTACCGCCGATGGCGGGCGAAGCTCGCTCGTGGAGATCTACCACGACCAACCAACGTGCGACGAGATCGAGGAGCTGTGCTCTCCCTATCGCGACAAGCTCGAGCAGGCGGGATTTCTGTTGAGCGCGAGCGACAATCAGGCGGTGAAGCGGCTCCGTCGGATTGTGGTGCTGGGGCTACTGCTCTTCGCGCTCTACAAGATCGTCGTGGCGATCGTGAAAGGGCACTTCAGTTTCTTCTTTCTCGTCTTGCTCTCGGCCGTAAGCGCCACCGTGGCTCATTCCATGCTCGTGCCCGCGCGCCTCACTCGGCGGGGAACGAGATTTCTCGAGGAGCTGACGACGGCGTTCCGTAGTCTCACCGATCGGACGGGCGACGAGGCCGATGTCCGCGCGACGTTGGTCGGTGTCGGGCTCTTCGGTGTCGCCGCGGTTACGGGCGCTTTCTTGCTGCCCGAGCTCTCGGGGCTGCTCTCCCCAGCGCGGCGGATCGTCGACGGCTCGTCGTCGTTTTTCGACTCGTCGGGGATCTCGTCCTGCGGAAGCTCGTGCAGCAGCGGCTGTGGCGGCGGTTGCGGCGGCGGCTGCGGCGGCTGCGGTGGGTGCGGCGGATGAGGCCGAGCGCGCGAGACGACCGAGCGAGGTGCGCGGCGCTCGATCGGGAACCGACGACAAATGGCGGACGCCGACCCGATTCTCGGGTTGCGCAGGCCGAGCTTCCGACCCTCGGCGTCGGTATCGGCTATCGCTCTGCCTTCGCCGGCGAGCTGCTGTTGCAGCAGAAGCGGGTCGACTTCCTCGAAATCGTCGCGGACCACTACCTCGACGCCAACGCCGAGCGCCGCGCCGAGCTCGCCCGCTTGCGCGGTCTGTTCACCCTGGTTCCCCACGCCCTCGATCTATCGCTCGGCGGCGTCGAAGGCCCGGACCCGAGGTATCTGGAGCAGCTCGCGGCGTTGATCGAGCTCGTCGAGCCGCCCTGGTGGAGCGAGCACATCGCCTTCACCCGCGCTGGCGGTGTGTCGATCGGTCACCTCGCCCCGCTGCCTTGCACGAACGCCGCCCTCGACCAACTCTGTGCCAACATCGAGCGGGTGCGGGCGGTCATTCACCGGCCATTGGTGCTGGAAAACGTGACCTACGTCATCGACCTTCCATCGCGCGAGATGGACGACGCGACCTTCATCGCGCGGCTCCTCGAGGCGAGCGACTGCGGGCTACTCCTGGACGTGACCAATCTGTTCATCAACGCTCGAAACCACGGCTTCGACGCGACCGACTTTCTCGACGCACTACCGCCCGAACGCGTCGTGCAGCTCCACTTCGTCGGCGCGAAACGGCGCGGTTCGCAGTGGGTCGACAGCCACGCCGATCCCGTAAACGAGGAGATCTGGCAGCTCCTCGGCGAGGTGATGCGCCGCTTTCCCGTCAAGGGCGCGATCCTCGAGCGCGACGCGAATTGGCCGCGTTTCGCCGAGCTGGCGGGCGAGCTCGAGCGGGCCCGCGCTCTCGGGCGGGAGGCGGGACGATGGAGCTGAATCGCCTTCAACAAATCCTCGCCCGCGTATACACCGACGCGGCGATCCGACGGCTGCTGCTCGACGATTGGCCGCGCTTCGCCGAGCTCTTCGATCTGAGCGCGGTCGAAGCCGACGCGCTGCGCCCGCTCTCGATCTCGCCGCGATGTCGCTCGCAGCTCATCGATTTCGGTGACGCGCTGATCAGCAAGCGGTGGCATGCCGTACGCGCGCTGCTTCCAAAGAGCGCCACGATCGGTGGAGCGTTGTTCGACGAGAGCTTTCGCCAGTATGCCTCCTCGGCGCCTCCATTTCCTGGCGTCCACAAACATCAGCACGACGCGCTCGCCTTTTTTGCGCATCTTGCGGCCGATGATCGCTGGAGGTCGCTTCCGCGCTGGCAGCGCGAGCTGCTCGACTTCGAAGCCGCCGACCTTCACGCGCGTGTCGTCCCACGGCGACTGCGGATACGGCTCTATCTCACCTCGTTCGTCGAGCTTCCCGCCTTCCTTCGCTCCGGTCGCGCTCCCGAGAACGTGCGCGAGAAGCGGTCGCTCGTCACCTGGATTCGCCTCGCGCCGAGCCGCCCGCTGAAGCGCCGTATTTGGCCGCTCGGCTAGAAAAGAGCGCTTCTGCTTGTGCGATCCGCCGACTTTCGCCACTATTGAGATTCTGTGACGATCGATGAGCGCGGGAACGTGGAGACGGAGACGAAACGGGCCCTCTGGCGCTGGCGCATCTTCAGCGCGACCTGGCTGTCGTACGCCGGCTACTACTTCTGTCGAAAGGCGTTCTGGGTCGCCAAAGAGCAGCTCGGCGTCGCTCACCACTGGGACGCCCAGCTCCTCGGGGTGCTCGGTTCGATCTACCTCGGCTGCTACGCCGTCGGCCAATTCATCGCGGGGGCCGCGGGTACGCGTTGGGGGCCGCGCCTGGTGCTGTTGGCCGGGATGGCGGTCAGCGTCGGCGCACACGTCGTGCTCGGCGTCGCCAACGGTGTCGGTACCTTCGCGGTCTTCATCGGCCTCAACGGTTTCGCGCAAGCGACGGGTTGGTCCAACAACGTCGGGACGATGGGCAACTGGACCAGCCGATCCGAGCGCGGGCGGATCATGGGTCTGTGGTGCACGAACTTCCAGGTCGGCGGGGTCCTGGCCAGCGGGCTCGCCGCCTTTTTCCTCGGTACGAGCCTCGGGTTTCGCTGGTCGTTTTTCT
>JAGQJP010000730.1 GCA_020430585.1 Myxococcales bacterium
CCGCTTTTCGAAACACGATCTCCCCCCATCGAGGCCGTCGCGACATCCCGTAGCTCGGGACGATACCACAAACCCTGCGAGACGGCGACGCCCGTCGAAGAGGGGTTGATTTCCGCACGCTGGCGCCCTATCGTAGCCTGAATCAGATCTGAGACGGGAGCCCTCTGCGCGACCTCGCTTTTCGTTCGCAGCATCCGAGGCGTCGAGGCCTCGATTTTGCCAAGCGTCGCTGCCCCTCGCGCTACTGTTCGCGCTCTGTGCGGCGATGATCGTCGAGTCGCGCGACGCCGCCGCCCACGGCGGCCCACCGATGTTGACCGACGACACGGGCACCCCAAGTCGCGGTTCGTGGGAGATCTTGGCCTACTTCACCCTCGATCGTCGCGGGCGCGAGATCTGGTTCGAGTCGCCCGTGATCGACGTGACCTACGGGATTGGCCAGCAGCTCTCGCTGACCGTCGGGCTCCCCTGGACGATCTGGTTTCGTCCAGGAAAGACGCCGCTCTCGGGACTCGGAAACATCTTCGTCGCGCTGAAGTGGCGGTTCTTCGAGCTGCCGCGCCAGCGCTTCGCCATCGCCTGGACGCCGCAGCTGATCACGAATTCGCCGACCTCCGCAGCCGATCAGGGGATCGTGCCTCGGGGGACGTCGTTTCAGTTTCCGCTGCAGTTCCAAAAAGACGTGGGGCCCGTCGATTTCGTCCTCGAGCTCGGTTTCCGCGTCAACCAGGTCGGCGGGCACGAGTGGCTCTACGGCCTCGTGATCGGCTGGAACATCGTGTCGAGCTTCGAGTTGATGGCCGAGGTGTTCGGCCTCGCTCCGACGAAATTTTCCCGGACCGAGGTCGTGTTCAACGTTGGGCTCTGCTGGCGCTTTCACCGCCTCGTTTCGCTGATCGCCTCCGCTGGGCGCAGCTTCCGCCGCAGCTCGAGTGGTGAATCGAATCTGATCGCGCTGCTCGGAGTCGGCCTCACCCTCTGACGGAAGGAACGTTTGCCATGAACAAACCGAACCACGCCACCGCTCGCCGCCAGCGGCGAGCTCCCGTGCGGAGCGCGCTGGCTCTGCGCAGGATCGGACTGATGACCGCCGCTCTGCTCATCTGTGCGACCGCCGGCACCGGCCGAGCGGCCCCGAAGGTCAAGCCACGCCTGATCACGAAGGTCTTCGTCCCGCGCTGGATCGCCGACGCCGTCGGCGCCAGAGACCGCACCCCGCAGGATCGCGCCCTCGACGCCGGACGCCAGCCGGGGAAGATTCTCGCCTTCTTTCAGCTGCGCCGCGGCCAGCGGGTCGCCGAGCTCGGCGTCGGAACGGGGACGACGACCGAGCTCCTCGCGCGCGTCGTCGGGCCGAAGGGACGCGTCTATGGACAGAATCCCCCGTTCGTCCTGAAGCGCTTCGCCGAAAAGCCCTGGAGCGCACGCCTGAAAAAAGCGGTGATGAAGAACGTCGTGCGCCTCGATCGCCCCTTCGACGACCCCTTCCCGGCCAGCGTGACCAAGCTCGACGCGGTGCTCAACATTCTGTTCTACCACGATACCTTCTGGCAGAAGGTCGACCGAGGAAAGATGAACAAGGCGGTCTTCGCCGCCCTCAAGTCCGGCGGGATCTATGGCATCGTAGACCACGCCGCCAAGACGGGGCGCGGCTCGCTCGATACCAAGAGCTTGCACCGCGTCGAAAAATCGGTGGTGATCAAAGAGATCGAGGCCGCCGGTTTCGTCTTGATCGCCGAGGCGACCTTCTTGCACAATCCAAAGGACGCCCACGATTGGAACGCCGCCCCCCGCGCCTCTGGAACGCGACGCGGGACGAGCGATCGCTTCGTGCTGCTATTCGTCAAACCGTAGACCCGGACAAACCCATGAGCGACAACCAATCGGTTCTGGTTACGGGAGCTTCGACGGGGATCGGCCGTGCCTGCGCGCTGCACCTCGCCCAAACGGGCTTTCGGGTATTGGCCGCCGTGCGCAAAGAGGCGGACGCCGAGCGCTTGACGAGCGGCGCGCCGCCGCTACTCGAGCCCGTGATCCTCGACGTGACCCAAGCCTCGACGATCGAGGCGGCGCGGCAACGCATCGAAAGCGCGGGCGGCACCCTGTGGGGGTTGGTCAACAACGCCGGGGTCGCCGTCGGTGGCCCGCTGCAACACGTCTCGCTCGACGATTGGCGGCGACAGTTCGAGGTCAACCTCTTCGGCCTGGCCGAGGTAACCCGGCAGATGCTCCCGCTACTACGCCAGTCCAAGGGTCGCGTCGTGAACATCAGCTCGAACAGCGGCGTGATCGCCACCCCATTTCTTGCCCCCTACTGCGCCTCGAAGTTCGCCGTCGAAGCCTACACCGCGGCGCTTCGACAAGAGCTCCGACCGCACGGCGTCTTCGCTTGCACGATCGAGCCCGGCGCGATCCAGAGTGAGATCTGGGACAAAGGCGCGAGCATGATCGACGAGATCGGCGGCAACGAGGCGGTGATGGGCGACTACGGCGAGGCGATTCGGGCGATGGAGCGCCACGTCCAACAGCAGAAGAAGGCCGCGATACCAGCCCACGAAGTCGCCAGGCGGGCGCACCACGCCCTGACGTCGCGGCGACCGCGAACCGTCTACACCGTCGGCTTCGACGCACGGCTCTCCCGCTGGTTGCGTTGGCTGTTGGGCGACCGCTCCCTGGAGTGGCTGCTGCGGCGATTAATGGGGCTCTCCTGAGGCAGAGCGTGACCACGAGCCGCGGGCGCGGCGATCGCACGGCAGGAGCACGTCGCGCGCGCGTTCAGCGCCGCCGGTTCGGCATGATCACCTCGAGCTCGACGGGATAGGGCTCGACGAAGGCCTGGACCGAGAGGTACGGATCGGGCGCCCGCTCGATGAAGGCACGAAGATCCCGACGGATCGCGAAGATCAGCCCTGGACGCCGCCGAAAGCGCTCGAGCCGGGCGAGAAAGGCGTGACGCGCCTCGACGGGCAACCGCTCGCGGAAATACCCCAAGACGTGCATCGCCGCGTTGATCGTCGCCCCTCGCGTCGGCCGCTGGGCGAGGAGCGCGCCGACCCCCGCGCGATACCGGTCAAACGCCTCACCCTCGGACCCAGACGCGGGAGCGGCGACGATACGGCCGAGGGCGCGCATTCGCTGCTGCCCGTGGGCCATCAGCAAGAGCTTGTGGCTCGAGTGGAACGCGACCAGCGCGGCGCGCGTTCCCTCACGCTCGGCCTCGCGCAAACGCGCCAGGGCGAAGAGCGCGCAGAGGTAGTGATCGCGCAGGGCGACCTGGTTGGCGCGGCGGTCGTCGCAGAAGGGACGATCGGCAAAACGCGCCAGCGCTACCGACGTAAAGCGTCCTGATGTCCGACGATCCACGATAGCGCCGCTTTCGGGGTCGAAGAGCTTTCCATCGCGGGCAGCGCACGAGGGGGAACGCGCCTTGAGCCAGAATCCGTCGACCGCCTCCACGCCGTCGAGGAAGTCGTGGGCGAAACGCTCCATCGCGTCGCTCAGGTCTCGGCCGCTTTGGGGTTGCACCAGTTGAACGCGCGCGCCGCGGCGCTCCATGCGGATCGTCGGGCGTGGCACGCCCAGACCGATCTCGAGCTCGGGACAGACCGGGACGAACTCGACGTGCGGCATCAGACGTTCGAAAAACGGAGCCGGGATCGTGGTCTGGTCGTAGCGGCAGGGGGCAAACCCGAAGCAACGGCTGGCGACGATGATCGGCTTGGGATGGCGCATCGCTCGATTGTCGTACGAAAGGGGCGCCCGGTCAATCGCCGTCGCGAGCGTCGAGCGCCTCGGCTCGGCGGAGCGCACGAATCTGGGTCGATCGAGCGGAGAGGGAGGTTGCCCTCGTGGCGATTTGATGGTATGGCTAACGCCAGGAAATTGTTTGAACCATACCTAGGGGAGACATCATGAAACGTACACTGCTGGCTGCACTCTCTCTATCCCTCCTTCTCGGAGGTCCGGCGTTCGCGGGCTTCGGCATTCCGAAGGTCTCGAAGGGAGGCTCCAAGTTCAACACCAAGAAGGTCGACGCGCTGCTCAAAGAGATCAAGGACGTCGAGAACAAATACCGCAAGGCGAAGGGCACGCTCTACCTGCAGACGGAGTCATTCCACGGCATCGTCGACAAGTACGGCAACAAGAAGCTGCCGAAGCTCACCAAGCCCTGGCCGATCGTGGACAAGACCTGGACGAAGGCGAAGAACGACAAGGAACGCGGTAGCGCGAACAAGCTCGAAGCGACGTACTCGAAGGAGACGGACACCCGCACCAAAATCGTCGACGCCGATCTCAAGAAGGACGCTCAGCGCAAGTCCCTCAAGAGCAAACTCAAAGCCCCGGATATCAAGAAGCTCAAGATGGTGAAGAAGGAGTCGTCGCAGCTGCCGAACCGCAACGCGGCGATCGTCAAGCGCTCGACGGAGCTGATCAAGAAGGCCTCGATGATGTCCGTCGACCTGGGCAAGCAGGCGGCGAAGAACCCGCTCAAGGCGGGAGACATCAAGCGCGTCAAAGCCAAGCTCGATGGCGGGATCGTGCGGCTGAAGAAGATTCCGCCGGCTTGCAAGAAGCAGACGATGATGGCGAAGAATCTGACGATGAACGTGGTTCACCTGCTCAAGTAGGGCGCCGCCGTTCGAAGCGTCGGCGGCGCAGTGGCCGCGCGGCGAACCGAATCTTCCGAACATCTTTTTTCCGGCCGAAAAATCGAAACTTAGACGAATAATTCGCGAGCCGATGCACGAAAATGTTGACGGCTCCGCGCTCTCTGTCGTACACACACGCGGCGCGAAACGTGGATCGAGCGCAGGGACCGAATCGACTTCCGATCGAGTGCACAAGGAGAATCAGGTGGAACAGCGGATCTTGTTCAGTGGAGCGGCGAAGGGAGCCGAGACATGCTTCGGCGAGACGGCGGAACGCTATCACATCGACGAAGTGAACTTCAGCTTCGAAGGGCACCCTCGCGGGCGAGAGCGCGGGCTGCGCGTGTTGACGACCGAAGAGTTGCGCCACGGCGACGTGAGCCTGCAGTACGTCAGTAGCCTGATGCACCGCAAGTATCCGAACACGACGGCGTTCAAGAAGGTGCTGCAGACGATCTGGCACATGATCAACTCGGGTCAACAGGTCTTCGTCGTCGGCCGAATTCTCGATGACAACACCGTCAAGGGTGGCACGGGCTGGGGTGCGGAGTTCGCCAAGCTCTGCAACAAAGATCTCTTCGTCTTCGACCAAGAAAAGAACGGCTGGTTCGAATGGGTGGGAGACGGCTGGCAGTCTTGCGACGTGCCGAAGATCACCGAGCCCCACTTCGCGGGAACGGGTACGCGTTACCTCGACGACAACGGTCGCCAGGCGATCGAAGAGCTCTTCCACCGCTCGTTCGCCGTCTTCGCCAAACCCTGACTCACTCGCTCGGCGCCTCGTCGCTCGGCGCTTTGTCGCTCAACGGGATGGCGGCGCTCGGCGGCACTCCGCCGAGCTCGTTGGCGATCACACCAAAACCCGCTCGCTGCGCATACTCCGCGGCGGTGACGCCCTGTTGATCGGCGTGCGCCGGATCGGCGCCGTGGGCGATCAGCGCGCGACAGATTTCGGTGTGTCCCTGCTCGGCGGCGTAGATCAACGCCGTGCTGCCGTAGCGATCCTCTGCGCCGACGTCGGCGCCAGCTTCGATCAGCTCCTCGATGAACGCAGCGCTACCGCCTTCGGCAGCGGCCATCAGCGCCGTGTATCCGTCCTCACGCTGCGCCGAAACCGCCGCGCCTCGCTCGATCAGCAGACGGGCGACGTCGCTGTGCCCGTACGCCAGCGCACTCATCAACGCCGTCCAACCGTTTCGCGTGGCGTCATCCGGATCCTCTTTCGGTTTGTCGATCTCGGCGCCAGCGTCGAGCAGAGCGCCCACGAGCGAGGACTCCCCAGCGTTCGCCGCGTACATCAGCGCCGTCCAGCCCTCATCGTCGGTGGTGTCGGCGTCGGCCCCCTTCTCGACCAGCCAGGCGGCGAAGTCGAAACGCTTGGCCCGTAGGGCCTGCAGCAGCGGTGTCCAGCCCTCGAACGAACGATGGTTCAACGCCGCTCCACGCTCGATGAGAAGCTCGGCGAGATCTCGCTCACCAGCGCCGACAGCGAACATCAGCGCCGTCCAGCCGACGGACTCAGCGATGTTCGGGTCGGCGCCGAGATCGAGCAGCCGTGCGACCATCTCCGCTTGTTTCTTCTCGATGGCGACCATCAACGCTGTCAGTCCCGCCTCGTTGCGCGCGTCGACCGCCGCGCCCGCAGCGACGAGCGCCGATGCCGCATCAGCCGCGCCGACCATCGCGGCGCTCATCAGTGCGGTCCAGCCTGTCGCCGTCGGGGCATTGGCGTCCGCGCCGCGGCCGAGAAGCGTCTCGATCAGCGGCACGTGATCGCCTTCGGCCGCCGCCATCAGCATCGAATACCCGTCCGTTCGGCGCGCATCGAGAGAGGCGCCGCTGTCGAGGAGCAGCGCGACGGTCTCGGTTTGTCCCATGAAGGCGGCGATCATCGCGGCGCTCTGGCCGTCCTCGTCGGTCGCTTCGAGGGCGGCGCCGCGCTCGATCAACAGCGCCGCGAGATCGCGGTGCCCGTCCTGCACGGCGAGCATCAGTGGCGTCCAACCCGCAGGCGTCACGAGCTCAATCGACGCGCCGCGGTCGAGCAGAAGCCGCACGATCGCGAGCTGCCCCCGTTCGCAGGCGGCGTGGAGCATCGTCCAGCCTTCGCTATTCGGCTGATCGACGTTCTCCAGCTCGTCGAGGACCTCGATCAGCTTCGCCTCATCGCCCGCCGTTGCCGCGGAGAATCCGCGCTCGATCGGACTCGTCCGCGCGACCTCGAGTGCCGCGGAGAGGGCCTCGGCGACCTCGGTGTGTCCGTTCCGCAAGGCGATTTCGACGGGCCGCTGCCGTTCGAGATCGACGATCGCGGGTGACGCGCCGCAGGCCAACAGATGCCGCACCGCCTCCGCATTTCCCTTGGCGGCGGCATAGAACAGCGCCGTCCAACCGCTCTCGAGCCGCGCGTCGACCACCATTCCCTGCTCGATCGCCAGATCGATCAGGCGCGGTGAGTCGCCCTCTGCGGCCGCCATCAATAGATTGTATCCGTCGTCGCGACGGGCGAGGGGATCGGCGCCCTTGGCGATGAGCATCTCGGCGATCGCCGCATGACCGCAGGCCGCCGCGAGGTGGAGCGTCGTCTGGCCCTTTGGCGTAGCGTGGGCAACGCGCGCGCCGGTGACCAGCAACAGGTCGACGACCGGGGCGTGGCCCGCCTGAGCCGCCGACATCAACGGCGTAAAGCCATCGTCGTCCTCGACCTCTGGATTTGCGCCGCGGCTGAGCAGGAACGCCACCATCTCGCCGTGGCCCGCCGCCGCCGCGTAGTGTAGGGCCGTTCGTCCGTTCGCCATCTGCTCGTGGACCGACGCCCCCTCTTCGAGGTGTCGCTCGACCAACTCGAGATTGCCCGCGATCGCCGCTCCCAAAAGCGGCGTCTGTTCCCGGACGGCTAGGCCGTCGTCTGCGTTTTGCATGATCTCCTCCACGTTGACGTCACGAGTCACCGCGTAGGTCGGTCGTCCCCGGAACGAGTGACCCCACGAATCACCTGCGGCGGCCGCCCCCTCGGCGTCGCGCGCATCGACCCCAAACTCAGCGGCCCGTTGAGCGAGCAAGAATCGATCCACTCCTAACGCTTGCGCCGACGATCGAGATCGGCTTCACTGGAGAAACGAGCGCCGCGGCGATCCCGGTGGCTTTGGCCTCGGGGTCCGCGCTCGTCTGGCCACGCGCCGTCACGGCGCCCAAACGCCCAGGAGGTCGTGATGTCCGAATCCCTTTCATCCCTGCGTCTACAGGACGGCGACGGAGAATGGCGAGAGCTCGGTGCCTATTGGCGAGAGCGGCCGATCATTCTCGTCTTCCTACGCCATTTTGGCTGAATGTTCTGCCGCGAGCAAGTCGCGCAGTTGCGCGACATCTACGAAGAGGTCCGAGCGCTCGACAGCGAAGTCGTCGCCATCGGCTCGGGTCAACCGTTTCAAGCAAAGGCGTTTGCCGAAGAGCGAGAGATCCCCTTCCCGCTGCTCGTCGACCCCGAGCTGACCGCCTACCGCGCCGCGCAGCTGAAACGGCCGCGACTCGCCCTCCTGAAACCGGCGGTCTACAAGAGCGGTCTGCGCGCCCTGCGCAACGGATTTCGCCAGGGGCGAACCGAGGGCGACGCCTTCCAGACGGGCGGCGCCTTCGTCCTCGGCCCTGCAGACGCCGTCCACTACGCACAGATCAGCAAGCATCCGGGCGATCACGCGGATCCAGCCGAGCTACTTGAAGAGCTCCGACGCGCGTGCGCCGGGAATCGACCGAGCTGAGCGGACGACGTGTGGAACCGCGTCGTTCGCCGACCGCGGCGACGGCGCACAACATCTCGTAGAGACGGGCCCTTCTGAGCATCGTCGCGCATGAGATTGCAGCGCCCGATGGTTCACGCTACTCTTGTCGATACGCGTTTTCAGCAAAAAACGCCCAGGCCGGCGAGCGACCGCCCGCGGCTATCGTGCAAACCCGTTGCGGAGGCAGACGCGCAATGTCGATCAAGACTCAGTCCCCCCGTGCCAGCGCGCGACGCGACCCGATCGCGTGGTGCTTCGCCCTCGGCGTGCTTCTCTCCCTCGGCGTCGGCTGTGGCTCGAGCTCGACGACGGGCACGGGCGACACGAGCGGCAGCGTCGACATCGTCGACAGGGCTGACAGCGATTCGTCGAAGGGCGCCGACGTGTCCCCCGATGCGTCGCTGGCCGATCTCGTCGAAGACCTCCTGGCGCCGGACCCGATCGATCTCGTCGAAGACCTCCTGGCGCCGGACCCGAACGGCGACGACGGAGCCGACGACCAGTCGGGCGATGGAAACGCCGGGTCCGAAGACGGAACGAGCGACGACGTAGGCGACGCAGGGGGCATGAACGACGCCGACACCCTGCCGCCGAGCGATACGATTAGCGATGATACGTCGGCTGGAGACGACAGCAGCTCGAGCGACGCGGTCCCCAGCGACACGACGCCAAAGGATGACGCCAGCGCGAGCGACGCGACGACTGGTGAGGACTCGAGCTCGAGCGATGCGTCCACCGACGATGGCAGCGAAACCGATGCGACACCGAGTGACGACCTCGCGACGGGCGACGCGATCGCGACGATCCCCGCCTTGCTCTATGACCTCAAAGCCATCAGCGACGTCGCGACCTGGAAATCGAGCTGCACCAAAAACTGCGCGACGATGCTCTGGCTTCCACTCGAGGTCGCCGATTCCAAGGCCGTCGACGCCGCCATTCGCGCCTACATCAGCAACGTGGTCGGCGTCAAACCGGGATCGATCTCCAGTAGCGCCCAGTCCTGCGGAGCCGCCCAAAAACAGAGCTGCACGAACCTCTTCGACGCCGCGGTCTTGGCGACGGACGGCTGCCACGCCCCGCTGCTGAAGCCGACGGCCGCCTCGATCGAAGCCAACGCCAGCGACATTCGCCTGGCGCTTTACACGCCGAAGGACGGGAACGTCTCGCTGCCCCACGTGGTCTCGATCGCCGGGATCTACCAGGGTCGCGCGATGGCGCTGTTGTTCTTCAACGGCGTCACCGAGTGCAAGGTCCTCGACGTCGACGCGCTGAAACTCTCGGTCGACGCCGCGCCGACCGCCGAGCCGATGAGCGGAAGTTGCTCCTCCCAAACGTCGCCCAGTAGCTGCGTCGAGATGCTCTGGCCTGCAATTTTCGGAAGTCGTGCGGCCGATATTCCTTCAGTAATCGAGAAGTACCTCAGCGGAAAATCTGGCATCAAATCGACCTCTGTTGATGTGACGTTCTCGTGTCCTGAAGTCGAGTGCCAAAACGCATTCGATCAGGGGGTATTCGAATTCGACATGTGTATGGCAAACAATCTGCGCAACATGGTTCACTTTCTTCGATTCGCTCTGGAGACAGCTTTAGCGAGCAGTTACACGCTGACGTCGGCCACGGAGACGAGCAAAGCGGTCACGTTCAGCGGAGTTTTTCTGGGCCAAATCGTCTCGATCATCGTCTACGAGGACCCGAACATCTGCGAGTAGTCGGACTCGAATCGTTTTGATGGAGCTATTGACTCTTTTGCTGTTTGTCGCTAGCCTTTTCGGACGGTTGATTTTCATAGTTATAAACATGTGAGTAATTTCATGAAGCGTGTTGTGAAATTCTGGATTGCATGCAGCTTGGCAACCGTCGTGCTGGCATTGTCCGGATGCCTGCCACATAGGCTGGACACCTCCACCGCAAAAGACGGGATGATGGATGGAGATGGCGCCGAGTTGAGCGACGCGCTCGATGTTAACGATTTGGAAGAGGCGGCGGACTCAGACGCCATTCCAACATTCTTCGACTTGATGGACGATGCGGATCGTTCTTTTGATCGTGATGAACCAGTGAAAGAGGACGGGAACAGCAACGATACGAGCCAAGAAGACGTACCGTCCGATGCTGGAGACCTATCATACCCTCTGCCGAAATCCGAGATATCGAATGGCCCGCCCAAGATCGGCAACTCGGCAAAGGTTACATTCGAGTTTCAATGTATCGGAAGCGGTTGCGAGAGTTTCTCCTGCCAGCTCGATGAAGCACCGTGGACGAACTGCACGTCGCCGACGCAATTCGACGGCGTCAAGGACGGAGTGCACACCTTTCGCGTCGTGGCGAAACGCGGCGAGCTCGTAGAAACTCCGGAGAACGAATATAGTTTCAAGGTCGACACCCGACTGCCGTCGACCATTTTCCTTTCGACGCCCATGCAAGAGACCACGCAGCTGACCGCTGAGTTTCTGTTCTCTTGCGACGAGATCGCGTGCACATTCTCGTGCAACCTGGACTTCGGAGATTGGTTTGACTGCACGTCGCCGTTGATTCTTCCCGTGCCAGCGGGGGAACATACACTTAGGGTCAAGAGCTTGGATGTCGCAGGAAACTCAGAAATCGGATCAGCCGATTTTTCTTGGGCAACGAGAACTTGGCTGACCGTTTCCACTGGTGGCCAGCAAACGTGCGCAATCTCGGACAACGGCCGAGCTTGGTGCTGGGGCGACAACTTCAACGATTTGCTCGGGGTTGGCCCGATGAACGAGGTCTACAACCCTGCTCCCGTAATCTCGGACAACGCCACGGGAATCTGGAGCGACATTCAAGTCGGCGGATTTCACATCTGTGGTTTGAATGCGACGTCGGCATACTGCTGGGGACAAGAAGGAGCTGGCCAGCTCGGCCTTGGTCCGGAGAGTGGACCAAGAAGCTCACCGGCGCAACTGTCGCTCCCAGCGACATGGAAACGTCTGTCTACAAGTATCCAACACTCCTGCGGAATTGACGGGAACGACATGCTATATTGCTGGGGTAGCAACTCCAACGGCGAGCTGGGGGTGAATGATAAAGAGCCTCGCGACACCCCAACTCCGGTCACAGGGGGACCCGGCGACGGGAAGTGGACGTCCGTGTCGGTCGGGTGGTCGTCAGCTTGCGCGATCTCTGCAACAACGAAAAGCCTTTGGTGTTGGGGCGCAAATGGTAACGGACAACTCGGATTGGACGACAACGATGAAAGATTGACACCGACCAAGGTCGACGATCAATCGTGGTCACGAGTTGATGTCGGCAACGGCTACGCATGTGCGATCAGAGCCGATGCGGTACTTCACTGCTGGGGTGCCAATTCAAACGGGCAGTTGGGTGTTGATGACAAACAACCGAGGTCCGTTCCAACCGCGGTCGCCGGCAACGCGAAGAAGTGGGAAGCGATAAGCACAGGAGCGACCCACACGTGTGGAATCGACAGTGACCAGGGGTTGTGGTGCTGGGGCAACAATGACAGCGGCAGAGCTGGACTTGGCTCCGACCCGAGTGACCGAATCCTGCCTACAAAAATTGCCACACCCGCAAGGTGGATCATGATCGATGCAGGATTGGCAAGTACGTGCGGCATCTCTGAAGATGGTGCGCTGTGGTGCTGGGGTTTAAATACATATGGTGTCCTCGGGATTGGAGACACGAAACCAGTGTCAACGCCAACTCGCGTACGTTTTGGAGGTGAGTAGTCGAGGATCTGCCGAGGCGTTGAGGAGCAGGTTGCGCGGTGTCGTCGCCGAGTCGCAGAAGGTGCCGAGCTCGACCTGTAGGCCGCTTTCCGTGAGAGCTAACGCGAGGTCGGTGACAAGCCAGAGCTCGAGGGGGCGCGAGAAGATCGCCGTCACCATCTCGGCGCGCCGAACTCGCGCGAGGCGGCGGTACCCTTCCGCTTCGGCGCTCTCGACGTCCGTCAGGGGACCGAGATCGAGCCCGATCTGCCGCGCCAGCCGTTGGGCGAAATCGCGGAAGGTGCCGCCGAAGGCGGAGTCGGGGAGAGAGGGCTGAGAGGTGTAGGAGCTCGCTCCCGTGCGCTCGCGTCGCAACAGATCGAAGGCGATGCGCCAGGCTTGCGCCCGTCTCTGGCGACGTGCGCGACGGCCGAGGGGGTCGCGTGCGCCGCGCACCGCGAGGCGGAGGGCCTCGATCTCGAGCCGCAGCCCCTCGGATCGCCCGGCCGTCGAGAGCGGCGCATAGGGCAGCTCGTCGGTGAGGGGATAACAACAGGGCGCCAGCGAGATCCCGACGACGCGTCCGGCGCGGGCGATGCGAATCAAGCGCCGATGGAGCGCGCCACAGGCGTGCAGCGCCAAGACGTGCGTGGACGCGTCGATGTGATCGAACACCGTGTCCGTCATCACGTCCACAGCCGCCGCTGGGCTGCTAGCGCCCATCTTCTCGGCCAATCGCGTGCCCTCGGCACAGAGGTCGGGATCGCGTTCCAGGCGGGTCACGCCGATCGACGCCGTCAACGAGAGCGTGCGCGCGAGGTGGCCTTTTCCCGCGCACCAATCGGCGTAGCTCGCTCCAGCGGTCAGCGGGGGCAGCGCCTCGATGAAGCGCACGACCTGTCGCCACTTGTGCTCCGAGAGAAAGCGGGCGTCGCGCGGCCGAACCGAAACGCGCTGCGCTCCCTTCGCGATGGGCGACAGCGCGCAGAGCCGGCGGGCCGCCCGCGACAACTCCAGTAAAACGGCAGGGAGCCCGACGCCCCCAGCGCCGCTCTCGAACGCGTCGAGGATGTCGAGCTCCTCAGCGCAGCGGTGCGAGGCAGCGTTCGTGGTTGTGTCCGAGCACCGTCCGTCGCCATCGATCCAACGCGCGACCTCGGGGAGGTCGGTGAACCACCCGCCATCGTGCATCGCAAAGACAGGCGTGGACCAGATCGGCGCCCAGTCGCGGAGAAAGACGCTCGAGGCAGCGAATCGCTCAGCCAACAGCATCGATCCTCCCCATCCCCGCGTCCCGGGTGATCACGGCGGTTGGCAGCGGACCGAAGACGACGTACCATTTCGGAGGGACCATCGACCGAATGTGGAGGACGCGATGAACGCCAGGCTCAACGACGGCAGATGCCGCTACGCCACCTGCACGTGGGTGATCGCCGCCCTCTTGGTCGTCCTGGTGACCGGCGCGGCGTTGTCGTCCGTCGCTGCCCAGCCATCGCCGGACCGACGCGGGTCGATGCGCTTCCCGCGAGGGCTCTATCTCGATTTCGGCGCGGGCGTCGGCGGGTTCAAGCAGACCGGGGGCGCGCCACCGATCTGCTGCGGCGAGCGGGACAGGTGGTTCGCGGTGGGTCCCTCGTTCCGCTTCGAGCTGGGGTATCGTTTCAACACCTGGGTGCGCCTCGGCGTCGAGACGCGGTACGCCTATCTCCTGCGCCGCGGCAGCCAGTTCGAGACCGACGTCCAGCTTCACGTTCCTCAGCTGATGCTCTGGTGCGACGCGATCATCCCGACGGGGCGCTTCGTGGCTCTGCGCCTCGGGCTCGGCGTCGGCGGCAGCTTCGCGATCGGTCGCTTCGACGACGGCGGCCTGGTCGAGCACCGTAGGAAATCCTACCTCACCGTCGCGGGCCGATTCGGCGTCGAGTTTCGCTACCCGCCAAGACTCGGCGAGCGACTCGCCTTCGGGCTCTTCGGCGCGATGAATGGCCTCTTGCTCTTCAACTATGGCTTTTCGGCTCATTTCGCCGTGATCATCTACGGCTTGCCGTGACGCGAAGGCTCGCCTGAGAAACGAAAAGAGCCGGGCCGCCAATCGGCAACCCGGCTCGTTGGAGCGGGATACGAGACTCGAACTCGCGACGTACAGCTTGGGAAGCTGTCACTCTACCAACTGAGTTAATCCCGCGCACGCGATTGTTGGTTATATGCGAGCGGCCAGAGGTCTGTCAAGACGGTTCGCGCAATTCACCGCCGTCCCCACGGATCTCGACCTCTTCGGAGCGCCGCGGCGCGAGATGCGCCCTCAGGGCTTGATCGAGAGGTAACTGTAGACGATCGGTTTGCGGGCGAAGGTCATGTAGCCCTGCCCGCTGTCGACAGCGGGGCTCTGAGTCATGTAGATCTCGACGCCATTGGCGTGTTTGCGCAGGTTGACCCCCAAGATGCGAGCGCCGAACCAGAACGCGTCCATTTGATACCTCAGGCAATTCGGCACGCTCTGACAGGCGGGCCCCGTGCAGCACGTCTGCTCGAAGCCACTGCCGATCGGAATCATCGGGCCGAAGGTCTTGCTCGTCTGATTGTACGTCGTCAGGAAGGGCTGGGTCTTCACGGTGACCGAATTCTCCACGTCCAGCGTGTTGTAGCAACCATCGGTGAGGCAGGTGCGGTAGTGGCCGACCAGCAGCACCTGCTCGTCGCTCAAAAAACGCACGTGATCGAAGAGGAATTCGTACGGCGCTCCGTCGAAGTGTTTGGCGTCCTTGAGCAACGCCCCCGTCGGATACTGCAGGGCGACGAAGCCCGTTCCGTCGTTGTAGAACAGGGGCGCGACGTTGGGGGCGTTGTCCGGGTTCTGGTTCACGCTGAGGTTGTTCGAGTCGAAGAGCGGCACCTTCGGCGACGCGGCGATCATCGTCTTGCCGTTCATCCCGTCGATGCTGTACATCCCCCGGTTCCAATCGCTGTAGTATTCGTAGTCCAACTCCCATGAGGGGAAGGTGTCGCAGGTGCCGCCCTTCCAGCCGATGCAACCGGTCGGCGCATCGTAGCCCCAGACGTCACCATCGACGGACGCGTTGGAGAGCCAATACCCGAAGTCATCGGCCGATCCGCTGAAGTTCACGCGTATGTTGGTCATCGTCTGCAGGGTCTCGACGTCGCCCTTCCAGTAGCCCCAGATTCCCGTCACCGCGGGCGTCGTGTCGGTGTACGGAGGCATCAGGGTGTCGCTGTTGTCGATGTCGGTCGTGCCATCGTGGATCTTCAGGAAGCGCGGCTCGCAGCTGTACCCGGTCGTGCTGAGGGAATCGTCGATGCAACGAACGAGAAAGTCTTTGTGCGAGGTCGGGCTGCTCTCTCCGGGCGCTTGCAGGCTCGTCGAGCGGAAGTAGCCGCCCCAATAGGTGACGAGCTTGTCGTCCGTCGTCGTCAGCGAGAAGAGCGAGATCGGAGCACCGTTCACGATCGCGCCGCCCGCGTTGGCGAGGGCCTCGTAGATGTTGTCGTCTTCGTTCCATTTGAGCTGGTCGTCGAGGCGGAAGGCGTAGAAGTCGACGCCCTCACCCGAGACGACCATCCCCGCCATCGGCCCCGAGCACATCACGACCTCGCTCCCGGCCAGCCAGGTGTCCTCGACGGGGATCTGCGTCTGGATGACGCCACCGTTCTCCATCTGCTGAAAGACGATGTCGAGCTTGTAGTCGTAGTCGGTGACGTTGATCCCCACGAGATAGAGCGCGTCGTCGCCACTTTTCTGCGGAACGCGACAGACGCCGCTGTGGCGCAGGTATTGCGCCGAGCAGTAGAAGTCTTTGCCAGAGGGCGCCTGGACGTTCTCGATCGCGAGACAGACCTGGCCCAGGCCA
>JAGQJP010000731.1 GCA_020430585.1 Myxococcales bacterium
AAGCCGGAAAACATCATCGTAACCGAGAGCCCGACGGGCGAGCGAATCAAGCTGATCGACTTCGGGCTGGCGATCCATGTGGGACCGCGTCCAGCGGAGCGCGTAACGGGCCACGGTGGGACGATGGGAACGCCACTCTACATGTCACCCGAGCAGTGCCGCGGGAAACCGGTCGACGGGCGCAGCGACATCTATTCCCTGGGCGTGATCCTCTTCGAGCTGCTCGTCGGCCAGCCACCGTTCGTCGGCGAGACGCCGATGGAGATCTTCATGAAGCACATCTTCAACGACCCGCCGCGTCCGTCGTCTTTCCCGAGCGAGCGCCCGGTTCCGCCAGCGTTCGATCATGTCACCGGGCTCGCCCTCGAGAAACACCCGAGCGCGCGGCCGCAGACGGCGTTGGAGTTTCGTCGCGCCCTCGATCAGGCGCTACTGACAACCCAGGCGCTCTCGCCGGACAGTCGTTCGAGCGCCACTCTCGCCGACGTCGGACGTGTCGCCCGTCAGCGCGCCCTCGGGATCGCGACGGTCGAGCAGCGGGCGAGCGAGGAGACGCCAGACCGCGTGATTCCGATCGTCGAGGGCGACCCCGAGAGCACGACGTCGCTCACCACTCTGTTGCGTCACCTCGGATTTCGAACCGAGGCGTTGACGGCGTTCGACGCCTCCCATCCGCTGGCGGGGATCGCGATGATCTACGATATTCGCGACGATCCCGAGAACGCGCTCGACGATCTGGCGCGGCGCTTCACCGAAGGGGAGATTGAGGCGCGGGGATTGATCGTCGTCGGTCCGGACTCGCCCTTCGCGGTGATCGAAAAGGCGCTGGAGATCGGCATCGAAGACTACGTCCCCGCCGGCCGGGCGGCGCGACTCCTTCCGCGCACGCTGCGCCGTTTGCTGCGCCGACGCATCACGGCCGATTGATCACGCGCGATCGACGCCTTCCAGCGTCCGCCCCCGAATGTGCAGCAAAAGCGTCTCAACTGTCCACACCGACACAGATTGAGACAGATTGAGCGAGACAGATCGCAAGGCGGGCGACGCGACGAGTCCCGATCGCAGCGAGCGATGCGGCGACGATTCCCCGTGACCAGCGCGTCGACGCCCGTCGATGAAGGACCGTCACCGCTGTGCCGTCGAATTCGGCGTGGTCCAGACGCGCACCCGGACAGTGGTACGAATGCTGCACTATAGCGCGGGGAGCACCGGGGAAAGAAGTTGCCGTCATGGCCAACTCCGACACCCCAACACATCACCGCTTTTTCCGGTGCTCTCGTACCAAAGGTGCCGGCGGTCGCCCCGCCGGCGCTTTTTCGTGCGACTTGCCGTTCCTCGACCCAGCTGGTATCGTGGTCTCTCACCTGGTCCGAAAGAACGACGGCGCATGCCCCACAAAGACGATTACCGCGTACTGTTCGAGCGAGCGAGCGATCTGCTCGCGGTCCTCGACGATCGCGGTCGGCTCCGACTGACCAATCCCTCGTTTCAGCGCGCCGTCGAGATGACACCCGAGGCATTGCACCGCCAAACCCTCTTCGATCTCGTCGTGCCCGAGGATCGCATTCGCGTCCGAGAGGCGATGCGCGCCCTCTGCCAGAGCGGCGGAAGCGCGCGACTCGAGACGCGCCTGCGAGGAGCGGGCGTCGAGGTCGCCGTCGAGGGCTCGATCACCTGCGGCGCCCCCGATCGCTCGTCGGACTCGGTCTTTCATTGCATCTTCCGAGACATCCGCGACCGCAGCCGCGTCGAGCGCATGAAGAGCGACTTCGTCTCGACGGTCTCCCACGAGCTTCGGACGCCGCTCACCTCGCTCCACGCCGCGCTGACGATGCTGCAAATGGGCGCCCTCGACGGCCGGGATGACGAGAAACGCACGCTCCTCGAGATCTCCGTCCACAACACCGAGCGCCTGATCGAGCTGATCAACGACCTCCTCGACATCGCCAAGATCGAAGCGGGAAAGCTCTCGATCGAGCCGCAGCTGGTTGCCCTCGACCGGACGATCGACAGCGCCGTCGGGGAGCTCGCGCTCCTGGCCCAATCGCGGGGGACGGAGATCGTCTTCGGCCACCGTGAAACCAAACCGATGGTCCACGCCGACCGCAGCCGCCTGTTGCAGGTGTTGCGCAACTTGCTCTCGAACGCGATCAAATTCGGCGGAACCGACGCGCCGATCGAGGTCGACATCAGCTCGCGAGACGATCGGTATCGCGTCGAGGTTCGCGATCGCGGGCCGGGCATCAGCGCGGTGTTTCGACCGCGGCTCTTCGAGAAGTTCGCCCAGGACAAGGACGAGTCAACGCTCGGCGGCGTCGGTACCGGGCTTGGTCTGAGCATCTGCCGGGCGTTGATCGAGGCGATGGGCGGCACGATCGACCAGCACAATCGTGACGGAGGCGGTTCGACATTCTTCTTCGAGCTGCCGCGTCGCGAGATTCCCTCGATCATTCGCGACTCGCGGGCCTACCCGATCGCACCTCCCCGTTTTCTCGTGATCGAGAGCGACCCGGACATCGCGCATCTGATCAAGCTCTATCTGCGAGACGCCAGCGTCGCCGTCGACATCGCCTTCTCGGGTGAGCAGGCGCGGCAGTTGCTCGCCCGCGGACTCTACGATGGGCTGACGATGGCGTTGCGCTTCGCCGACGAAGAGCCGGGGCAATTTATCGAGGACTTGCGCCGTTCGCCGCGCGGCGCCGAGCTCCCGCTGATCATCATCGCCGAGCGCGGACAGATCGAGTTGCAACGGGCGGCGCTCGAGCCCTTCGGAATTTTCGACTGGCTGGACAAACCGATCGACGAGCCGAGACTACGCCAAGCGGTCGCCGTCGCCCTGGGTCGCTCCGGGATCGGAGACGCGAAACGAATTCTCGTCGTCGAGGGCGACGCAGAGCTCGCGCAGCTGATCCAGATCGCGCTGCGCGATGGGGCCGAGGTCGAGATCGCCGGCAGCCTCGACGACGCCAAGTCCCGCGGCTATCACGGTCCCTGGGCCGCTCTGGTGATCGATCTCGACATCGACGACGCGCCGGGTGACGAGATCCTCGCGTTTCTCGCGATCGATCACGTCCCGATCGTGGTGATCAGCGCCGAGGAGATCGCCGCTGACGTGCGCGATCGCGCGGCGGCGTCGTTCGTCAAGACGCGGCAGTCGATGGGCGATCTGGTCGACGCGGTGGGACAGCTCCTCTCGTTGGGCGCGGACGCACAGCCCGCAGTCGAGTCGGCGCCGTGAACGGCGACCGTTCCCGCATGCGTCGGGCACGAATTCTCGTCGTCGACGACGAGCCGGATATTCGAACGGTCTGTCGGCTCGCCCTCGAGACGCTGGGTGGCTTTGACGTGGCGACCTGCTCGGGCGGCGCCGAGGCCTTGGTCTACCTCGAACAGTGGCCGGCGGAGCTGGTGTTGCTCGACGTGATGATGTCCGCAGGCGACGGGCTATCGACGCTGGCGACGTTGAAGGGAATGGCCGCTCCCGCGCCACGCGTGGTGATGCTCACCGCACGGGCGCAAGCCCAGGAAATCGAAAGCTATCTCGCCGCAGGCGCCGATGCCGTCATCGAGAAACCGTTCGATCCGCGGAGCTTGTGCAAGAGAATCGAAGAGATCTTGGCCAGAGGAGGGAGCCCCTCGTCAGGACTTTAGCCCGCCGTCGAGGTGCACGTCCATCTGCGGGAAGGGGATCCCGATCTTCGCCGCGTCGAGATGCTGTTTGACCTCTCTGGTCAAGGCGTCTTTGGTCGGGAAGAAATCCTTCGAGTTGCACCAGAGTCTGACGGCCCAATCGATCGACGAGCCACCGAGCTGAACGAGAACCACGGCTGGCGCGGGCTCGGCGAGGCCGCTCGCTACCGCTTTGGCGGCGTTTAGCAGCACGTCGCGCGTCTTGTCCAGATCGGCCCCGTAGTCGGTACCGACCGTGACTTCGACACGACGCGTGGCGTGGTGGCTGATGTTCTCGAGCGTCGTGCCGAACACCGATTTGTTCGGCATGAAGATCCGTCGATTGTCCGGCGTGTCGAGCGTGGTGGTGAAGAGCCCGATCTCGTCGACCTTGCCCGTCGAGCCGCCGACGCTGACGACGTCGCCGACCTTGAAGGGACGAAAGACCAGGAGCATCACGCCCGCCGCGAAGTTGGCGAGGCTGCCTTGAAAGGCGAGAGCGATCGCCAGACCCGCCGTACCGAGAACCGCCACGAAGCTCGTCGTCTGCACACCGAAGATACCGAGCATCGCGATCACCGCGATCGTGATGATCACCCAGCGCGTCGCGTTGGAGAAGAACTTGGTCAGCGTCTCGTCGAACTTGCTCTTGCGTAGCCCCTTCTCGACCACCAAGGACGCCCACTTCGCCACAAGACGCGCGAGGATCAAGAGGGCGACGAGGAGCAGAACCTTGCCGGCGTATTCGGTGATCAGTCTTATGGTTGTTTCACTCATGCTCTCTCTCGACTTTTGCCTGTAGGTTGAGCGCCGACGATCATTTGCCGACGACGAAGGCGATGCTCAGGAGCAGACCATTCTGCACCTGCCACTCACGCGAAAGGAAGGGCAGGCGCTTGGCCGTCAGCACGTAGTCCAACGAGGCCCAGGAGGCGAGCTTGACGCCGAGCTTGGCCTCGATCTCGACGTGGAGCCGCTGGGCCTGGCTCAGATCCGTCGGAATGCTCTTGTAGAACGGATAGTAGAGGTCGCCGCTCACGCTGTACGTGATGATCTTCCTGAACTTGCCGGTGAACTCCGCCTCGAGCTCGATGCCGACGGTCGAGAAGTCGCGCAGCCGCTTGTATTCGATGATGTCCTTGGTGTCGGCGTTGTCGTCGAGGGCCAGGGCGCGATCGACGAAGGTCTGGTTCGCGCCGATGCCGAGTCGCAGCTCGATATTGAGCCAGCGCCGTTGGAACGGTTGAGCGAAGAAACCGACCGCCTCTTTCAAGGTCGTCGGCGTAAAGGGCTTCGAGGTCTGCAGCCGGGTCCCCGCACGCAGATTCGCGCGGCCGTCGAGCTCGGTGATCTGGTACGTCGTCGTCGCCGCTCGGTCATCGAACCCGTGGAACAGCGCCGTGTTCGCGGTGAGCGACGCGAAGGGCCCGAACCACAAGTCCTTGATGTGATAGAGGTAGATCGAGTTGAACCGCAGCGCGTCCGCCGATTTGGTGAAACGCGGGATCGCCGGCGTACGCGTGAAGGTCTCGGTGATCTGCAGCTTGTTCCTCCACTCGTGGGGCAGGCGGTTCAACGCGATCCGACCGTCGAGGTTCAGACCGAGGGTCCAGCTCGCCCCATTTGCGCTACCGACGACGTTGTGGCTATGACCGAACGAGACGTTCCCGCCGATCGAGAGATAGGGAATCCACCCCTGTTTCTTCTTCATCAGCTCTTTGTCGAGCTTGTCCGCTTCTTTGTTGGGGATGTAATCTTGCGCCCACCCCGCCGAGACGATACCCGTCGCGATGCCCAGAACGCATGCGAACAATAGTAGTCTTTTGCCCATCTTGGTTCCTCCTCCAAGCGTAGTACTCGATTCGTTCCCGTCACAGCGCTACGCCAAAGCGCAGCTGGTGTGCGCCGAAGCAACCGCCGTGCCATTGTCGCCAAATACCGAACGGCCCGAACCATACCGCGTCGCCATGCGGCTGTCAATCGATGGGGTGAAGCCCCACGCGGGGTCACGGCTTGTGTCAAAACTGTTCCAGCATCCCAGCAAAGTGTCTCATTCGGAGCGGCGCAATCGTTTGGGTTCGATCCCGAACTCGGTGAGGCGTCGATAGAAGGTTGCTCGACTCATCCCCAGCTCCCGCGCGGCTTTCGCCCTGTTTCCACGACAGCGCTGAAGCGTGGCGACGATCTCGGCGCGTTCGTCATAGGCATCGGCGGGCGCGAGCGACGGAGGCCCAGCGTTCCGCGACGGGGACGCCGCCTGCGGCGACAACTCGGACGGCAGGTCCTCGAGCCCGATCTCGTCGCCGACCGCCCGGATCACCGCAAATTCGATCACCGCTTGCAGCTCGCGCACGTTGCCCGGCCAATCGTGCTCGACGAGTGCCCGCAGGGCGCGATTCGAGATGCGACGCACCGCCCGATCGAGGGCGACGCGGTAGCGCGCGAGGAACGCCGCCGCGAGCAGCGGAATGTCGTCCCGCCGCTCGCGCAGCGGTGGCAGTGACACGGTTGCCACACGAATGCGATAATACAGATCGTGTCGGAACAACCCGTCATCGACCTTCTGGCGTATGTCCGCATTGGTCGCCGCGATGATCCGCACATCGACCTTGCGCGGCCGAGTGTCACCGATGCGTGTCACCTCGCGCTCTTGCAACACACGGAGCAGATTGAGTTGAACGGTGTGTGGCACGTCTCCGATCTCGTCGAGGAA
>JAGQJP010000732.1 GCA_020430585.1 Myxococcales bacterium
ACGAGTGGCTCGAGATCGCGCGGCGACGCGGGTTGCACTACATCGCGATCAGCGACCGTCTCGATCGCCTCTCGACGCCGCTCTCGCGGTACCTTTCGCAGCTCGACGCGCTCCAGAAACGAGCGGGTACGACGCGGATCCTGCGGGGGATCCGCCTGGTCCTCGACGGCCGCCCCTTTCCCCGCGACGTTCTCGTCGAGCTCGATCGCCTCGACTTCATCGTCGGCGAGCCTCGACTCGCCCAGACGGACGACGAGATGGCCAATCTCGCCAGAATCGTGCGCTCGATCGACGGCGCTCCGTTCGATTGCATCGTCGCGCCACTTCAGCGACGAGTCCGCTCTCGCGACGCGCCGCCCCTCGACCGATCGGCGCTCTGCGACGAGGCGACGCGGCGCGGCATCGCCTTCGGCGTCGTCGGTGATCCCGAACGCCTCGATCCCGACGCTACCTTCTGCCGGATGGCCGGCGAGCGAGGGATTCCCCTCGTTCTCTCCTCCGACCCGAGCGTGGCTGCCGATCTCGATCGGATTCGCTTTGCCACCGTCGTCGCGCGGCGCGGCTGGGTGCCCCATGGCCGAATCCTCAACAGCTGGCCAATCGCCCGTCTCGAACAGTGGCGGAGCGCGGCTGGACGCCGAGATGCCCCGATCCAGACGACCGAAAGTACCGCGTCACAGCGCAGTGGAGCCGCTCTGGCGCAGGAACTGGCATCCCGACCGCTCGACGCGGCGCTGCTCGCGCGACTGCGGAGATATCTCGAGGGCGAGCCCGACGCCGAGCTCGAGTCGGCGCTGGCTGTCCACGGGCCGAATCCGTTGGCTGCGGCGTTCGCCTTGATCGCCGATCGGACGAACGGGGACTGACGCTAGTCGGTCGCGGGGAAGCAGGAGCGCGGAGACCGAACGGTCGTGGGTCGGTATCGACCGCGGGAGACTCAGTATTGCAGCATACCCTGGAACGCGACGGTGTGGCCCATCAGGCGACCCGCCGACATGTCGGCGCGATATTCGACGATGAAGCGCACCGAGTCGAGGGGCTTGGTGATCAGGGCGATGGTCGCCCCTTCGGTCTGCTTGACGCCGAGGCCCTTGAGCCCGTCCTTGTCGTAAAACAGCGCGTAGCGCGCGGTGAAGCCAAAGTAGTTGATCGGCATATAGTGTAGCGTCAGCTGCCCAGCGTACCACTTCTTGCTCGCCGCCTCACCGCCGGATCCGAAACCGAAATTGCCCCACAGCCCGATCACCATCTTGCTGTCCAGCAGCTTGAAGGTGAAGTTGGCGTCGAAGACCGTCAAGCGCTCGTTGTCAAAGGCCGGGTTCATCCCGCCGACGCCTTTTCCCGTGATCACACCGAGGGCCATCGCGAAGAACGAAACGGTTGCGGTGACCGAGGCGCCAAACGTCTTGTCCTTGTTCGGATCGCTCAGCTGATCCCAGCCGTTGACGAGGTAGAGCGAGATCGAGAGGTACTCGGACTGCACGCCGACCATCAATCCCGTCAAGTTCGTCGGCCCGCCGTTGGCGAAGAGCAGGCTCTGAGAGATCTCCAGCTTGTCCGGGGCGTCCTGGGACTCCCAACCGATCGGCGCGTTGAACTTTCCGATCTGCCCGAAGAGCTCCCATTTTCCGAATTGCACCATCGCTTTGACGAAGGCCTGCTCCACCGCGTGGTCGAGCAGTCCGAGAGCCGTGCTCGGATCGGGCCCGCCAGCCAAATAGTTCAGATCGGCGCGAACGAGAAAGTTCTTCGAGAGGCGCTTCTCGATGTCGAGCTCGACCTGATTGACCGAGAAGGTATTGGCGTTGGTCCAGCTCGTCCCCGAGCGGGTGCGTGTGAAGCTGTACCCACCGTCGACGAATCCCGAGATCTTCAGCGAGGAATCACCGGCCAAAGCCTCCACCGACAGCGACGCGACCAGCGCGACCGCCAGCAGCATTGTTGAAGTTGCCCTCATTCCACTTCTCCTTTGGATGAACGTTCCATCACAGGGTACGACAGTTCCGCGGCGACGCAACATTTTTCGCCCAATCACCCGCAGATTGACTGCCACAGATTTTTTGCACAAGTGACAACTTTTACCTATCACCTATCGGGGTTTTACAGGACTTGACGCACTGCGGCAATCAAATTTTACCACACCCGCAACTTTTCAACGCCATCGCCAAGTCAGGCACGATCGACTGGTCTTCGAGATCGGTGCGGCCGAGGCAACGTCGCGATCATCTCGGCGGAGACGTCGCGTCAACGGCCGGGGACGGACGGCTCCCAGGACGATCGACGGTGTGAGAACGTTGCGGGGCGAGGAGCAGATGGTCGACGTCGGCGACATTGCGGCCGCCTGGCGGCGATTCAGGCCGCCTGCAGGCGCTCGAGCATTTCGTGATCGAGGTCGATCACCTGGGGCTGGAATCGCGTTACGACCTCTTCGACGACGAGCGTCGGCGGGCCGAACACGCGCTGGAGATTTTGCTGAACCAAGGCGGCCTCGCCGGCGCCGAAGAGGACGCCGTTGACGTCGGCTTCGCGATTGAGCCGCTCGACTTCGCCCAGGAAGAGGGCGAAACGGCTGAACGACGTCGCCATACCGGGCGCGTCGCCATCAACGCGGGCGAGCTCTTCACGAACCGTGTCGATCCAGAGGGGTCGATCGAATCCGAGCTCCAGAACCAGGCTCTCGAACACTCGCACGGAGCCGAGCAGGGTGTCCTTCGATCGCTCGAGGCGGCCCTCCCGCAAGGCGAGATCGATCACCCCGCGGAGACTCGAGAGGGTGCGCACCCACTCGCCGCGCGAGTAGGAGCTCTCCGCCCCTTCGAGGGAAGCAGGAGCCTTGCGTTGCGCGCGTGAGACGTAAGCGAGCGCCAACAGCAGCAACATTCCGATCAGTGCGGTACCCACGATTATCGGCATCATTCGTAACCCCCAGAATCCATGCGCGGAATTTGATTCCGTGCGGTTTGAGAGCGGATTGTGGCACAGGGTTGGACAGCGGTCAAATTTCTCGCACTTTCGCGAGGCAACCGTCATAGATAACACGACGAAACAAAACCGCAAAAAAAACGCCTGCGGGTATCGCAGAGGCGCGCGGGAGCCCTTCGACAGCGATTCCGGCGAGCCTCGGACCAGAGGCGATCGGGCTTGCTCC
>JAGQJP010000733.1 GCA_020430585.1 Myxococcales bacterium
AAGCCAGGCTCCGACGAGTTCAATCGGATTCGCGGCGAGCTCAAGCAGATCTCCGAAGAGGTCAAGCAGCTCGAGGCGGCGCGCAAAGAGGTCGAGGAGAATCTTCGCAACCAGATGCTGCGGATTCCGAATCTGCCGAACGAGGCGGTGCCCCAAGGCAAGGACGAGAGCGCCAACCGCATCGAAGCGATGGTCGGCGAGCCGCGTCGCTTCGCCTTCGCCCCCAAAGAACATTGGGAGCTCGGCGAGGCGCTCGGAATCCTCGACTTCGAGCAAGCGGCAAAGATCGCCGGCGCACGCTTCACGGTCTCCCACGGCGCGGGTGCGCGACTCGAGCGGGCGTTGATCAACTTCATGCTCGATCTGCACACCACCGAGCACGGCTATCGCGAAGTGTTGCCGCCGTTCATGGTCAACGCCGCGTCGATGGAAGGCACGGGCCAGTTCCCCAAGTTCATCGACGACGCATTTGGCGTGAATCTGAGCGACTACTATCTGATCCCCACCGCGGAAGTGCCGGTGACGAATCTGCATCGCGACGACGTCCTGGCCGACGAGCAGCTGCCTCTCTGTTACGCGGCCTGGACGCCCTGCTTTCGCCGCGAAGCGGGCTCCTACGGGCGCGACACGAAGGGGTTGATCCGCCAGCATCAGTTCAACAAGGTCGAGCTCGTCTGGTTCTCGCGCCCCGAAGAGTCATACGCCATTCACGAGCGCCTGGTCGGCCACGCTGGGGCGGTCCTCGAGCGCCTCGGGCTCTGCTATCGGCGCGTGGTCCTCTCGGCTGGCGATCTCGGCTTCCCGGCGGCGAAGTGCATCGATCTCGAGGTGCATCTCCCGGGGCAGGACGCCTTTCGCGAGATCTCCTCGTGCTCGAATTTCGAGGACTATCAGGCGCGCCGCGCGAATATCCGCTATCGACCCGCAGACGGCGGGAAGCTGCGCTTCGTGCACACCCTCAACGGCTCGGGGTTGGCCGTCGGGCGAACCGTTGTGGCGATCATCGAGAACTATCAGCGCGAAGATGGATCGATCGAGGTCCCCGAAGCGCTCGTTCCCTACATGGGCGGGCTGCGGGTGATCGAGCGTCGATAGAAAGCGATCCTCTAGTCGGCGGGCTGCAAATCATGACGGCTCGAGCCGCGTCGGTCCGAGAGAGCCAAGAGATCCGCGAGCACCGCGCCTGCGACATCATGTTGCCGCCCCTCGGTGAAGCTGTGGTGGAGCCACTCGGAGCGGGCGTTGATCTCGAGGATCACGCCGTCGGGGCGATCGGGGGCGCTGGCGATCGCGTCGATCGCGAAGATCGAGAGTCCGAGGCGTGCGCTGATCCGCGGACACCAGGCGCGATAGATTGGATGCAGGGTCTCTGTCACGTCCCGCGCCCGTCCCCCCTCACCGATGCTCGGAACACGCTTTAGCCGGACCGTTCGACCCCGCGCCGGGACGTCCTCGAGGTGCAGGCCTACCTCGGCGAGGCAGCTCATCGATTCGCCATCGAGGAGCAGACGGTTCCGCGACGATTGGTGCTGCACCTCCTCGTGTCGCGCGCTGGCGAGCTCGCCCACCGTTCGCGTGCCGTCGCCGACGATCGACGCGGGCTCGCGGACGCAGGCGGCGTAGAGCTCTCCGCCGATCACCTGCAACCGAAGATCGTCACCGACGATCTGCCGTTCGAGGACGAACGAGCGGTAGCTCGCTTGCAGCGCGCCGCAGTGGGCGACGACGGCGTCGGTCTGGGTCAGCGAGAATGCGACGCCGCGGCCGTGGGTTCCCGCCGCAGGCTTGCAGACCGCCGCTCCGACCCTGGCGAGAAAGGCGGTGATCTCGTCGCGCTGGCTCTCGGCATCGTCGATCAGGAGCCCCACGGGTGTCGGTAGCCCGAGCTCGGCGAGCACCGCTTTGGTGACGTGCTTCTGATCGCAGATGAACTCGGCGTGGCTCGTCAGCTCGGGATAACAACGTCCTTTGCGCACGAGGGCCTCTCGCTCGCCTTGGCGGAAGAGGACCGCGTCGTAGTCCCAGAGCGGGGCGAGATCGATCCACTCGATCCCGCGCGCCTCGGCAGCGGCGATCAGCGCCGCCTGGTGCGGCTCCCGCGTCGTGAAGCGTGGCGTTGCGCTCTGTCTCACTCGGCGCTCCTCACCAGTCGGAAGCCCGCGTGCTGGTAGAAGTAGGGTCGGAACCAGAGGCGATAGAAGCGCGAGGCACAGGCGCCTGTCGAGGCCCAGGAGCCGCCGAGCATCATCTTGTGCGCGGCGCCGAAGTAGGGCGCCGAGAAGTCTTCGTAGAGTCGATGGGGGCGAAAGCCCGGCAGCGGGTAGAAGTCGTCGGCGAGCCACTGCCAGACATTGCCGAAGGCGTCGGCCAGGGGCTCATCTCCGCTCACAACAGACGCTCGTGGGCTCCCGTGGCGCAGGTTGAGGTTGAAGCGATCGACGTCGATCGCGTCGACCGCGGCGGGCAACGTGAGCTGCGTCAGAGCGAGTTGCTCCGCTTCGCTCGGCAGGCGCCACCCGTCGCCGCGATAGGCGCAGTAGGCCTCGGCTTCGTAGTGGTTGACCTCGACGGGCCAGCTGAGCGGGAGCGCGAGCTCGTCGAACATCGCGCGGTAGCGCACGCCGTCGGCGCTCTGACGCCAGAAGCGCGGCGCGAGAGCTCGCTGTTCGGTCCGCCAGCGCCAACCCTCGGCGCTCCAGTAGCGCGGTTCGTGATAGCCGCCAGCTTCGACGAAGCGGAGGAAGTCGCGGTTGCGGACCAATGTTCTCGAGGCGTAGAACGCCGTGACAGCGCACTCGAGCTCGCCGAACTCGTTGTCCCAGCCGAAGATCGGAGCTCCCGCACCGCGCCCGACACGGACCCGCTGCTCCGGTAGATGGACGCTCGCGTCGCTCTCCTGCGTCGGATCGTCGAGCGCGGACGAACTCGTCTGGCTCTGGGCGGATGACGCTAACGCCTCGCGGCGCCCGGTCGTCGCATCAGATGTCGAGGGCCCGTCGCTGGGGGCGTAACACCAGCCCACTGGGCGGCGGAGCGCCCCGAGCGGCGCCTGTCGAAGCAGCACCGACGATGTCTCGAAATGGATCCGCTCGTGTTCGAGGGCCATCAGGATCGCCCAATAGGGGCTCGATGCGTCGATCTCCAGCGTCGTGGGGCCGCGTTCGACGACCTCCTCGACGAGTCGCCGTGCCTCGTCGCGGTAGCGCCAGACGACCTCGGCCGAGGGCCAGCCTCCCTGCCCGTCGAGCTCTCGACGATGGGCCGGATCGACACCCCGGGCCAAGAGCTCGTCGAGCTCGTCGTCGAGGCCGTCCTCGAGCAGACCGGCGAGGCGCAACTTGTTCAGATAGAACGCCGCGGGGTGTCCGAGGTAGAAGACCAGCGGGTTTCGCAGCGGGTCTGGTCGTTGGAGAAAGAGCGATCGATCGACGACGCTCGAAAAGAGCCAATCGGTGAGTGCCCAGGTTTCGTGCAGATAGCACAAGAGCTGCCCGCGCTCGACGAAGGGAAGCCTCGGTGGCTGATGCGGTCGGTTCTCGGTCATGACATCGTATCGAGTCGTTGTCTGTCGCCGCGAGTCTAGATCGCGCCTGCGCGACATTCAATACCGAAAAAAAAACGTCGACCCCCAGCAGGGATCGACGTCTTTCGAATTGCGCGCCCGAGAGGATTCGAACCTCAGACCTCCGGTTCCGTAGACCGATGCTCTATCCAGCTGAGCTACGGGCGCATG
>JAGQJP010000734.1 GCA_020430585.1 Myxococcales bacterium
GCGTAGGGCGTCGCCGAGCGTCGTGTAGGACCAGAACCGCACACCGCCCGCGCCCGCACCGCGCACGGTCCTGTGAACGAAGGCGAAGAGCAGCGCGCCGCTCGTGCCGCCGAGCTCGAAGAAGACCCCTTCGTGGCGGTCGAAATCGCGATAGCCCTCACTGAGCTCCCGCGCCAAGCCGTCCAGGAACGGGTGCGACGCGTGAAGCGTCTCTGCGTCATGGTCCCAAACGAGATAGCCGCGTCGAATTCCCTGTTCCCGCAGGCCCGCGACGAACGTCGACGGACGATCGTCGGTGCGGGCGATTCGCTCGCTCGAACTCGCTTCCATCATCGCCTCATTTCACGTGCATCGGGTGGCCGCTCAAATGGGTCCGTCCACGTCGGGAGAGACCGATACGACCAGGCGACGAACCTCTTCGAGGATCTGCCGCTGACCGACGGCGCCCTTTTGCAGAATCCGTTCGACCGAGCCCAAGAGTCGCTCTCGCTCGAGAGCGCTGAGCTCCATCGCGGTCAGGACCACGACGGGTATCTCCTCAGAACGCTTTTGGCGGCGCAGCTCGGTGAGAAACTGGAAGCCGTCCATCTCGGGCATCATCAGATCGAGGAGGATCACGTCGGGCACCTCGCTCTCGAGCTTCTCCAGGGCGATCCGCCCGTTCTCCGCCGTCGACACCGTCCAGCCGTCGCGCCCCATCATCCGCGAGATCATCTCGCGAATCCCCTCCTCGTCCTCGACGACGAGCAGGGTTCGTGGCGGCGTCTTCGGCACGAGCCGCTCCATCATCACGATCAGGCGCTCACGCTCGATCGGCTTGGTCAGATAGTCGCTCGCTCCGAGGGCGAATCCCATGCTGCGGTCGTTGACCATCGTCAGCATCACCACCGGAATGTCCGCGGTCTCCGGCGTCGACTTCAGCTGAGAGAGCACCATCCAGCCGTCGATCTCGGGCATCACCACGTCGAGGGTGATCACCGACGGCTGAAAGGCGATCGCCATCTCGATCCCCTCGCGTCCGCCGCTCGCCGTGCCGACTTCGAATCCAGCACCCTCGAGGGTCCGCGAGAGCACGTCGCGCACCGCCGCGTCGTCGTCGATCACCAACACCCGGGGGCGCCATTGCTTGACCCGCATTCGTCCGCCACCCGCGAGGGGATTGCGAAGGAGCGTCGCTCGCGTTCTTGTCGTCGAGGCGCCCGAGGTCACGTTCGGTGCGCCTTCCAGCTCGACGACGCGCGGCAGATGGGCGACGAAGACCGAGCCGCGCCCGCGCTCGCTCTTGACCGTGATGTCCCCGCCCATCATCAGACAAAACTTGCGAGAGATCGTCAACCCGAGGCCTGTGCCCCCGTATTTGCGAGTCGTCGAGGCGTCGGCCTGGGTGAAGGACTGAAAGACCCGGTCGATCTGATCGGGGGTCATCCCGATCCCCGTGTCGGCGACCTCGAAGGCGAACCAATCGTGGCCATCGACCTGTCGTACCGTGACGCTGAGTGAGACGATCCCGCCCTCGGTGAACTTCGACGCGTTCGAGAGCAGATTGTAGAGGACCTGCGTGACTTTCGTCACGTCAGCGCTCATGTCGCCGAGCTCGTCGGGAAACTCGGCGTGGAGGGTGTTGTTGTTCTTTTCGATCACCGGACGGACGGTGTCGAGGACGCCCTGGAGCACGCTCTCGACGGAGAACACCTCGAGATGCACGTCCATCTTGCCCGCCTCGATCTTCGAGAGGTCGAGGATGTCGTTCAGAAGACCCAAAAGGTGCTTGCCCGCGGTGTGGATCTTTCGCAAATCCGGGATGAAATCGAACTGCTCGATCGCCTCGAGGTCTTCGATCAACATCTCGCTGTAGCCGAGGATCGCGTTCATCGGCGTGCGGAGCTCATGGCTCATGTTGGCGAGAAACAAGCTCTTGGCGTGATTCGCCTGCGACGCTTGCTCCTTCTCCTCTTCGAGCGAGGTCATCCGCCGACGCACGACCATTTCGAAGTTCGCCCGAAACTCTCGAAGCTCCCGCTCGACGCGCACCCGCTCGCTGATGTCGCGACAGGTGCAGAGCCAGCGCGGCGCGTCGGAAGCCCCGTTGACGGAGGGAAGCGGGAGGGCGATCACCTCGAGCTGCAGCGTCTCTCCCAAGCGGGAACGCCCCAGCAGATAGCGCGCCTGCGGGCGCTTGTCCTCTTCGGCGAGCGCGATGGCGCGCTGGATCTCGGCGAAAGAGTCGACGAGCGACGGCAACAGGCGTGAAACCGAGCTCTCGACGAGGTCGGCGACGCGGTAGCCGAAGATCGTCTCCGCCGCACAGTTCGCAAAGAGGATCCGCCCTTCTCGTGTCAAGACGAACATCGCGTCCTGGTTCGTCTCGACCAGCTCCAGCAGCGCCGGGGCGAAATTCCAGGCGACCGTCCGCTGCACGTCACCGACGACGCCACGAGCGAGCCGGAGGATTTGCGTGATCTCCCACGCCAGCAGGGGCTTGGCGATCCGCACGAGCGGGCGCTGCGAGCCGCGGCCGAGGGCCTCCCAGAGCGGCCCCGATTCGGTGCCGGCGTCCAGAGCGAGGGCGAGAAGCGAGGTCGGGCTCGCCTCGAAGAACGACGTGATGGCGGCATCGCAGAGATCCAGCGTCGCCCCATCGGGGGCGTAGACCACGAGCTGATACGCGCGCTCGGCGATGCGGGCGGCGGCGAGCGTTTCGCAGGCGTCCTCGACGGAGGCGGCGATATCGACCCGACTACCCGTCTCGCCCCGACCCGCCTGACTGCCGGGCGCGGTGTGCTCGTCGAAGAAGCCACGTTCCTCGATGCTGGGCTCGTCGGAGGGCTCGCCGCCGGAGTCGTCGGGCACGGCTCGCTCGCCGTCGGCGGAGACGGCCTCGCGGCGGGCGGGCTCGTTGATCTCTCGAAGGGCTTCGGACAGCGTGCGCAGTGACAGCGGATCGACACCGAGGGCTAGCGCACGTATGTGCAACGGTTCGCTCACAATCCGGCTCCTGGGTATACGCTCGACCTTACCCCGGTTCGCCGCCGCGGTCAACGTCAGAGCGCGCGGCAGGCGCAATCGTCGGACCGGCGAGTCGGTTCGGTGGAACCCACGCCGATTCGATCCCGCCGTCGGGCGCGAGCAAATGGCTTGAGCCTCGGTTGGCGCGACGCTACGATGGGAAGATGACCCCCGTCGCTCGCCACCCGATCCCGAAGCCGCCGTTGATCGCACGATGGGCCACACTGGTATTGGCGCTAGCGCTTGTCTTCTCGAGCGCCTGCAAGACGCCGCTCGTCTCGTCGACCAGCGCCGACACAACGTCACCGGCGGACAGCGGGCTCTCCGATGGCTCGACCCTCGATTCGAGCTCGCTCGTCGATCTCGCGGCCACACTGGACGCGGCGCCGTTCGACGATCGCTCCACGCCGGACGACGTGATGACACTCGACGCGCTGGCAGAGGACGCGGAGGCCGACGATTTCGAGAGCGACGCCGAGATGGACGGGCTCGGGGCGGACCTCGGCGACGTCGCGCCCGACGCTGGCGACGACCGCTTCACGGTCTATCGCCCCGGGCTGCGCCACCTACCGCTAACGCCACGGATCAAGGCGCGATTGCGGACGCTGTACCTCGAGGGGCTGGCCCTCGGAAATCGTCCGCACGTCTTCGCCAAGATCGGCGCGAGCCTCGAGGATGTGCCGACCTATTTTCTCGGTTGCATGGGCACGAGCAAGATGGATCTCGCTGACCACGACGCGCTACAGCCGAGCGTCGACTTCTTCGCGCAACCGATCGACGCCAGCAACCCCTCGGAGAACAGCTTCAATCGCGACAGCCTGGCGGCGATTTCGGGCTGGACCGCCTCGGACGCCCTCGCTCTGCGCTACGACAACAACACCAAGTCGGCGATCGAAAAAGAGCTCGAGACGATCAAACCGGCCTTCGCGATCGTCGCCTTCGGCGGCAACGACATGCGCGACTACTCGTGGCGCGGCGACGATGACGTGCTCTCGTTCCTGCCACGCTTCATCGAGGTCGTCGAGCTCCTGCTCGCCCACAAGACGATCCCGATCCTGCGCACCCTCAAGCGCGAGGACGGCACGGGGCGCTACGTCGAGCGAATCCACCACTTCAACGCGATCCTCTACATGGTGGCCCAGACCTACGAGCTGCCGATGATGGATCTCTACACCGCGATCGGCGACATTCCGACCGCGATCACGAGCGCCGACGGGATTCACCTGACGAGCTACTCGAACGGAGGTGTCAAGACCTGCGCCTTCACGCCCGCGGCGTTGCAGTACGGCAACAACATCTACAACCTATTGGCCCTCGAGTCCCTCGACCGGCTGCGACGCGTGATCGTCGACGACGAGCCGCCCCTCGAGCCGCCGATTCCCCTCGTCGGTGACGGCAGCAACGACGCGCCCTATCGCATCGACCAGCCGCTCTTCGGGCAGGCCAACGACACCTCGCTCAGCCCCTACCAGAGTATCGACGCCTATTCCTGCGGCCCGCAGAAGGAGACGGGGCCCGAGTGGACCTACCGCCTCGAGATCCCGAACGACGCGAACGGGCAGTCGCAGACCGGCACGCTGACCTTGACGATCTTCGAGAAGAGCCCGATCGACGTCGACCTCCAGCTGCTCGCCAGCACCGATCCCGAGAGCTGCCTGGCGCGACACAACTATCGGATCACCCAGAGCGTGACGAGCGGCAGCTACGTCTTCACCGTCGACACCTTCGAGAACGCGAGCGGGGTGACCCATCCGGGACCGTTCATGATCACCGTCGTCTTTCGGCCGAACTGAGGGATTTCGAAGGGCTTGGCGGGGGGCGGAGTCGCGCGAGGCTAGCTCTTCATCAGCTCGAAGAGGCGGTCGAGGCGCGTCAGAAGCTCCGCCTGCTGTGCCGTCGGCGCGCCGAGGGTCGTCTTCAGCTCGTCGACGAGATTGCGCACGGCGCCGGCGTTCTCCCGGACCGTGCGCAGCGCCAACTCACGCTGTCGCACAGCGATCGCCTTGCGCAGGGTGATCTCGAGATCCTCGACGACTCGCTCTTTCTCGACGAAGTCGAGGGCCCCCGCCCGAATGCACGTCAGCACGACGGCGATCTCCCGCTGACCCGAGAGCATGACCACGGGGACGAAGGGGGCGATCTGCTTGAACCGTGTGACGAAGGTGATGCCATCCATCTCGGGCATCTCGACGTCGCTGAGGACCACGTCGATTGGGAACTTGCGTGCCAAGTCGAGGGCCTTGACCCCGTTCTCCGCGGTCACGTGCTGATACCCCAGCATCTCGACGTACCGCGTCACCAGTTTGCGCATGTCCGCTTCGTCTTCGACCACCAGAACTCTCATCGCCCCCGCCTCCGCTCGCCCCTCCGGCGTTTCGACCGCGCTACTCCCCGTAGAGCCCGTCGATCACGTCCTTGTACTTCTCGTTGACCACGTTGCGTTTGATCTTCATCGTCGGTGTCAGCTCGCCGCCGTCGACGCTGAAGGCGACGGGCAGCAGCTCGAACTTCTTGATCGTCTGGTATCGCGCCACGTTGGCGTTGCACTCGCGCTCGATCCCCGCCTCGAGGTACTCCCGCACCTTCGGGTTCTTGGCGACGCTCGCCAGACCGCCGTTTTCGATCCCCAGGCGCGAGACGAGATCGGGGAGCCCCTCTTCGTCGAGGGTGATCAGCGCGCAGAGATAGGGCTGTCGATCGCCCACGACCAC
>JAGQJP010000082.1 GCA_020430585.1 Myxococcales bacterium
ATCGGGGCGATTCTCACGCCTCCCGATCCGACGTCGCAGGTGGCCCTCGCGCTGCCGATGAACGTGCTCTACTGGCTGGGGATCGGTACCTCCTATCTGGCGAAGAGAAACAAGATCGCCACCGAGGTCGCGCCCGCCGAGAGCCCCCCTTGACAGGACGCGCCGCTCGGCCGATGATCTCAGTCGACGCGGAGAGGTGGATGCGATTTTTCTCGACATTGATCGTGGTACTCGGCCTGACGATTCCGGCGCACGGCGCGCTGCGTTCGCCCGAGGCGCTGTTTGGCGAGGTAGAGCGCTGCGGCTACATGTCGCACTGCCCGTCGTTCGTCGAGCTGATGAAGTGGCGGGCGTTGATCGCGCCGATGCTGATCGAGAAACTCGCGTCGTCGCGCTATTCAGGGCGCTTCTTCGCCGAACGCGGGCTCAAGCAGCTCGGTGTCGACGCCGTGCCGCATCTGATCCAGGCGCTCTCGACGACGAACGTCTCGCTGCGTCGGCGCATCATGTCGCTGTTGGCCGATGTGGGGAACTCAAGGGCCTTCGTTCCCTTGGCGAAGATGCTCGATCGCGTCTCCTCCTACGACCGACGCTACGTGATCGAGGCGTTGGGAAAATTGGGGGACCGCCGGGCGATTCCGATTCTCCTCGAGATGCTCAAGAGCACCTATTGGCGGGATCAGAGCACCGCCGTGAGGGCGTTCATCCGCTTGCCACACAAGGCCGCGGTTCCGCTGCTGCTCAAGCTTCTGCCGAACCGACGGCTCAAGAGCGCGGTGATCGAGGCGCTCGGCGCCAGCGGCTCCAAGGAGGCGATCGCGCCGTTGATCGAGCTGCTCAAGAACCAGTCCTCGATGCGCTACTACTACTGGCAGCTCGGGACGATCGCTGAGGCTCTCGGGCGCCTCGGAGCAAAGGATGCCGAGCCGCTTCTGCTCAAGCTGCTCGCCAACCGATCGTCGACCGTTCAAGCGCGAACGGCTCTGGCGCTAGGAATGCTCAAGAGTCGCAAGGCGTTGCCGCAACTCAAGAAGATGCAGACGCAGAGCTACTTCCGCACGCGGATCGCTGCAACCGTGGCGATCATTCTGATCGGAAAACACCCCGAGGGGACCAAAGCGCTGCAGAAGATGGTCTCGGACTACAGCTCGTCCACGCGTTCATTGGCGATTCAGATGATCGGTTTCCTCAAAGACAAAAAAAGCGTGAAACTCTTGATCGATAGGCTCTCGATCGAGCGGTACTCCTACGTTCGTGGCCACTTGACGTTGGCGCTGCGCGAGATTACCGGGCGAAATTTCGGTGAGAGCATCGAGCAATGGACACAGTGGGCCAAAAGGCACGAGATGTATTAGTCCACAGGCCCAAACTCGAGACGTCGACGTCGAGCGGCGTGACTTGGTGGCCTCAGCGGGGCATGTAGAGCTCGCCGTCGATTCGCGCCTCGCCGCCCAAGAGCAGGATCTCGCCCGCATCCAACCGAAATGAGCGGTGCTGCACGCGGCTGCGAATCATCTCGACCGTCGATTTCAGCGTGATCACGTCGTTCTCGATAGCGACGATCTCAGCATTGGACTGGGGCTGATCGGCGTCGCCGAGCCCCCCGCTGACGAGAACGCTGCCGTCGCGCATCACGCTCAGGCCGAAGCGATAGCGCGCCGTCTGAAGCGCGCCAGCGGCGATCTGCAAGGCGCAGCTGCCGTCGAGGCAGGTCGGCTTCAAGCGGTAGATCGCGCTCTGCACCGTATCGCTCTTGCCGCCGAAGACCAACAACTCGCCGCTCTCGAGCACGGCGATTCCGCAGTCGGTCAGTGACGGCGGGATCGTTACGCTCGCATCGGTAACCGAGGTCCGGGTCTTGGTCGCTAGCTCGACCAGGCGAATCGCATCGCCCGTCGGATTACCGCCGACGAGCCAGAGGTAACCGCCCTCTACGGCGACACAGGAGTTGGCGGATGTCTCCTCGGGAATCTCGAGCCTGGTCACCTTCAGCGTGCTCGTGTCGATGATGTACGACGCGGCCGGCGCCGGGTTGACCAGCACGTATGTGGTGTCGGCGCCCTTGATCAGCCGCCCGCCCTGTGAGCTCGGGGTCTCGCCATCCCAGACTGTGGCGGTTGCGCTCTCGGCGGTGAGATCGAGCGTATAGCTATTGGTCTGGCCGATCAGGATCAGGCGATTCGCGTCCAGTGGCAGGCCGACCGGCGTAACGAGCGCTCCCGGGAGCTCCGGGCCGTCGACGAAGGTCGCGGTGCTGAACTCGAAGAGCGATGTTCGGCTGTCGTGGAGCGCGACGATCCGGTGGTCGGCGAGCTGGAAGAACGCGGTGCCCTGCCAATCGTCAGCCAACGTGGCGCGCAACGGCGCGAAGCGCTCGACGGGCCAGAGGACGACTCGAGTCGCGACGTTCTTGGCTTCGAACAAGAGCGAGAGAGAGCGACCGCGCGAGACCAACGTCTCCTCTTTGTAGGCTTCGATCGTGAGAACGTGATTCTGTTTGTCGGCATCGACGTCGACGAAGGCGTCGGGCTGGCCGATCGTCGAGAGGGGGATCATCAAGCCGTCGGTGCTCTGATCGACGAAGATACGCAGCTCGGTGACGCCGTCGAGGGTGTCGATCCCCGTCGGAGTGAACAGCTGCAGGGTCATCACCGCGGACTTCTTGCAGCTGACGAGGCCACAAAAGAGGAGCACGACGAGACAGAGCTGGGCGAAGGTGCGGTTCCGGTTGTGCGAGTTCAAGCGAGCCTCCCTGGTGTGCACCCATTGTAGTGCCTGCGCCGCTGGAATCAAGGCCGATTGTCGTCGCTTGAGCCGAGGGGCAAGGTCTGCTTTAATAGCCGCGATGAAACGGTCGTTGCGTGTCGCCCTCATCTCCTGTTGCACCGTCTTGGCACTGAGCGCGTGTCGGCCGAAGAAAACCGTCGCGCCCCCGGTCCACCGAGTCGACGAGACGGTGACGCTCGGCAAGGTCGCGCTGAGGGTTGTCGGCCACGGGTTTCGGCAGATCTATCTCATCCGCGACGAACGCTTCGTGTACGTCGATTCCCTCGTGATCTATGCGCTTCGCCTGCGTCTGACGAACAAGGGCAACCTCTGGGTCCACTACCAGCCGGGTCACAATCGGACCCGCATCTCTGGCGCGGACTACCCGATTCTACGCGATGGTAGGAAACATGACGTGCCCCACATGGTGTATGGCGACGGCGTTCGCCCGTTGCGACAGGTCGTCGGTCGTCGGTCGCTGGGGCCCGGCGAGAGCGTCGAAGACGAGTTCTATTTCAAGGCGCCGAATACGGCGGTTCGTGAGCTCGTTCTGCGCCTTCCCGCGTGGTTCGAGGCGAAACACCACGTCACGTTTCGCTTCCCCGCGTCGCATCAGCCCGTGCAGAGTCCGCCTCTCGTCGCGCGGGATCGCCCGGCGCGCGTCGACTCCCTCGAGATTCGCGTCGCCGATGTTCGGCAAGTCGTACCGCAGAAGGTCAAGAACGGCCAGCTCGGCCGCGCGACGAAACCCGTTCTCGCGGTGACCATCGGAATCCGCAACCTCGGCCGTCGATCGGTGTCGCGCACGCGTTTTGCCGTGGCGAGGTGGCGACCGACGCTCTGGGCCGACGAGCGGAGCGTGCCCGCCGTAGCGCTCGGTTCGACTTCCGAGCGCGCCAATGTTCCGACCCGAATCGGCGGGGGTCATCGCATCACCGAGCGGCTGCTCTTCGCGATGCCCCAGCGAAATCGCCATCTCGTGCTTCAGCTGCCGCTCACGGCGTTAGGTCGCCGCGATATTCTTCGCTTCGATCTGGGGACGCTAGGTTCGACAACGAGCTTGGGGAAGTGAGGCCGACGAGCCGTGGCGGATGGGAGAGAAAGGAGAGGCGGCAGCCGGAATCGAACCGGCGGATAAAGGTTTTGCAGACCTCTGCCTTACCACTTGGCTATGCCGCCACCCTGTAACGCTACGAATGAAAACACTGTGACTGATGTTTGTCAAGACCGCTCGCTACTTCTGCGGCGTTTTTTTGCGCTCGGGGATATCGGCCTCGTAGTTGCCCCAACGCCACCGATTTCCGTAGCGTAGCGCCGTCACCGCCTCGCGTCGATGGCACTGGAACAGAAGCTTCCAGACGGCGTCGGGGGCGATGAAGTAGGTGCGGATGATCTCGCTGTGGAACTTCTTCTCCGCCTCGCCAAATGACTTGCTGGCGCGAAGTTTCTTCAGATACGACTCGCCTCGTGCGCGAAAACCGCGAATCAGCTTATCTTCGAGAAGGCGGCAGTTGTTGTAGGCCATCGTCTTACGCACGAGGGCGACCTGGGTGCCCGTGAAACGTTGCGCGACACCCCTGTCCTTGTAGCGTACGAGGGCACGTTTGAGGATCACCCCGCGCTGCTTTTCATCGGCCAAGGCGAGGGTCTTGAGGACGAAGTTGTAGTAATCCCAACGGCCCGCGTGGGATTTGGTCAGACACTCCGAGAGGCCGCTCTTGGCGTTGAGGCACTGCAGGAGCGACTTGACGAAGGCATCCGGGGTTGGCTCGGCGATCGCGCTCGTCGCGACGAGTAGCCCGACGGCGATGGCGATCCCGAATCCGATGGCGCGCGCCGGTCGGCGTCGTCGTGGGTCCCCAGTCATAGCGAACAGAAGATCACCCTCCAGCTGTCGTCCGCCGCTGGGTCGCGGGTGACCGTGACGGGGGCGGGGTTGCGCTGGTCCCGTTCGATGAAGTACTTGATCTTGCGCTCGCTCTCCGTCGGTTGCGCCGGCTCGGAGTGGGCGACACGAAAGCTGTCGGGCGCGCCCGTGGGCAGGTAGAGCGGCGCGTTCTTGCGCAGCTGCTTCCAGTTGAAGCTGCGGAGCTGCGCGACGGCGAGCTTCGACTCGGTGTTCTCGGTGTGCTGGCACGCCAGAAACATTGCGAATCCGAGGGGTTCGTCGTCGAGCGTCGCCGCGCGAAAGAGCGCGACCAACAGCTCGCGTGGGCTGGCGAATCGAGCCCGGGGGATCTCGAAGTCGATCCCCTCGTCGAAGGCCGTACGGTTCATCGATGCTGGAGCCGGCCCAGCGTCGCCCGACGCGGCGGGGAGCAATTCGAGCCGCTCGAGGCGCTCGCTCGGTTGGGCGCTACCCGCATCCCCTTCGAGCGTCTCCAGGCGGGCGATGATCCGGTCGACTTTCTCGTGAAGCTCGCGGACGAGCGTAATCAATTCGTCGGACACGCTGACATCCTTTCGGCGGCGCGGTTGCTACTTCTTGAGCTGCGAGATCTGGTTCTTCTTCTGCTGGATCAGGCACTCGAGGTAGTCAGCACCCTTCATCAGCTGGTAGTCGAACTTGATCTGCGGGTTCGGATCCGCAGCGTGCAGCTTCTCGGCGAGCCCCGATTTCTTCACGCAGGCCTGCAGTTTCTTCACGAGATCGCGGTTCGGCGAGTTGTAGTGCTTCTTGCCGAGCTGCGAGAGGTGATTGGAGAGGTTCTCCTCACGGAAGCCGACGGGCATCTTGCCGCCGACCTTGGGCGGGATCATCACGTCGGGAATCACGCCCGTGACCTGCAAGGTGCGCCCGCTCGGCGCATAGTAGCGAGAGATCGTGAGCTTGATGTAGTAGGTCGGCGAGTAGCGATCGTTCGGGAAGAGCGTTTGAACCGAAGCCTTTCCGAAGGTTCGGTCGCCGATCACCAGCCCACGGCCGTGTTCCTGGATCGCGCTGGCGAGAATCTCAGAGGCGCTGGCGCTGCCGTCGTTGACGAGCACGATCAGCGGCACGCTCAGAGTGTTCTCGGGCGATGCGTAGCGGACCTGATCGTCGAAGCGGCGATTCTTGATCGTGACGATGATCCCCTGTTGGATGAAGCGATCGGCGAGCTTGACCGCTTGGTCCAGCAAACCGCCGCTATTGTTCCTCAGATCGAGCACGAGGCCGCGCAGGCCGCCCGTCTGGCGCTCGAGCTCGCGATAGGCTTGCATCATGCTGTCGTCGGTCGTATCGACGAAGCCCGTGACCTTGATATATCCGATTTTCTTGTGCTTCTTGAGCGTGTAGCTCTGAACGTTCTTGATCGCGATATGGGCGCGAACGATCCCGATCTCGAAGTCCTTCGGGTAACCTTCGCGGCGGATCGTGAGCACCACCTTGGTCCCCTTCTTCCCACGAATGCGCCGGACGACCTGCGGCAACGGCATGGTGACGATGCTCTCGCCGTTGACCTTGAGGATCGTATCTCCCGCGCGCAATCCGGCCTTGTGGGCGGGTCGGCCCTCGAGTGGGCTTTCGACCAGCGTGAAATCGCCACGCGTCGTCAGGATCGCGCCGATCCCCTCGAAGCTCGAGTCTTTGGTCGTCTGGGTCGAATGAACCCAAGCCTCACGGCTGACCAGTGAGGAGTGCGGATCGAGGGAGTTCAGATAGCCCTGGGCTGCCGAGATGTAGATCTTCTTGAGCTTGAATTTGGGGTCGTTCTGGTTGCGCTCTTTGATCCAATCGATCAGCGCCCAGAAGTCCTGCTCGCCGAAGGGCACCTTGGCCCACTCCCGCTTGAGCAGCTTGTTGCGCGCACGGAACTTGGCACGCAGCTTGAGGATCTCTTCATCGGTGAGGCGCTTGTTCTTCTTGCCCGCCTTCTTCTTTTTCTTCGCCTTCGTGTAGACGATGATCGAGAAGCGGTCACTTGGCTTGAGCTTGAAGACTTTGCCCGAGAGTCGACCCTCTTCGTCGGGGTGCTTGCGTCGGGAGCGGAGGAACTCGTTCGGATAGATCTCGTAGGCCGGCTTCACCGAGAGCAGGGCGTAGTTCGCGGCCGAGACATAGGCCATCTTCTCGTCGATGTATGGGTGGTAGTAGTTGCGCTGCACGTAGCGGCGCATGTGCTCGAATTCCTCGCGACCGAAGGTGACCTTAGACCAGTAGTCCTTCTCTTCGGTCGTCGCCTTCTTCTTGGGCTTGGCGTCTGGCTTCTTGCCTTCCTTCTGGTCGGCGAGCTTGTTCGATTGAGCGAGCAAGGGCCGACGGAGGTCCGTCCGCTTCTTTGCCGTCTTCTGAGGCGCTCGTTCGGTCTTTACGTTAGGGGGGGCCGTTCGCGTCGAATCGCTCTCGCTTTTCTTTCCGCATCCGAGAGCAAACGCGAGGACGACAATCACGGCAAAAACACGGTTCAGACGATCGGTCTTCATCTGGCTATTCCAACCCTTTTGCGGGAATTCGCTGTTGCAGTACGGTCACTATAGCATACCCAAATTGGGCGTCTCTACCAATTTCGCGCGCAACCGTTGTCTAGTAGCGGCATTACGAGTAACACGGTGGCTGTTCGTTTTATTTCGCGCGGACGTGCGGGCGCACGCGCGCAAGGAATTCTAACGGCCTGTGTGGCCGAAGCCGCCCTCGGCGCGCGTCGTCTCGGGAAGGATCTCGACCTCGTCCCACGCCACGCGCGAGACCGGCGCGATGACGAGTTGAGCGATCCGCTCTCCTCGGGCGATCGTGAAGTGTACCCGCGAGTGATTGATCAGGATCACCCCGACCTCGCCTCGATAGTCGGCATCGATCGTTCCGGGCGCGTTGAGCACGGTGATGCCGTGGCGTAGGGCCAAACCGCTGCGCGGACGAACCTGGCCCTCGTAACCGCTTGGAATCGCGAGCGCGAGGCCGGTCGGAACGAGCGCCCAGGCGCCTGGCTCGAGCACGAGGGGCTCGTCGACCGCGGCCCGCAGATCGACCCCTGCCGCGTCGTCGGACATGTAGCTGGGGAGGGGAAGATCGTCGCCCGCGTGGGGTAGGCGACGCAGTGAGACGTTCAGCGTTCGATTCACGCGTCTTGCTCGGCACCTTCGCCTTCGGCGTCGCTGCCGCGCATGTCGGCGAGCACCGCTTTCCGGCTGAGTCGGATTTTGCCCTGACGATCGATCGCCAACACCTTGACCATCACTTCGTCGCCCTCCGAGAGGACGTCCGTCACCTGCCGCACGCGGCGGTCCGAGAGCTCGGAGATGTGGCAGAGCCCTTCGGTGTTCGGCAAGATCCGGATGAACGCGCCGAAATCGACGACGCGCACGACGAAGCCGTTGTAGACGTTGCCCACTTCCGGCTCTTCGGTGAGGTCGCGGATCAGCTTGATCGCCTTGTCCGCCGACGCCTGGTCGGTGCTGGCGATCTTGACCGTTCCGTCGTCTTCGATGTCGATCTGGACGCCGGTCTGGTCGACGATCGAGCGGATGATCTTGCCTCCTGGCCCGATCACGTCGCGAATCTTGTCGGGGTTGATCTTCAGCGTGAAGATCCGCGGTGCGTACGGCGAAATGTCGTCGCGCGGCGCCGAGAGGGCTTTCTCCATCTCGCCGAGGATGTGCAGTCGAGCGACCTTGGCTTGATCCAGCGCTTGCTTGAGCACGGCGCGGGTCACGCCGTCGCATTTGATGTCCATCTGCAGCGCGCTGATCCCAGCGGCGTTGCCGACGACCTTGAAGTCCATGTCGCCGAGGTGGTCTTCGTCACCGAGGATATCGGTGAGCACGCGGAACTCGCCTTTCTCTTTGATCAGACCCATCGCGACGCCAGCGACGGCGCACTTGACGGGCACCCCAGCGTCCATCAGCGCCAGCGACGAACCGCAGACGGTGGCCATCGACGACGAGCCGTTCGACTCGAGCACTTCGCTGACGATCCGAATCGTGTAGGGGAAGTCCGCTTTGTCCGGCAGCGACGCCGCAACGCCACGCTCGGCGAGGACCCCGTGGCCGATCTCGCGACGCGACGGGCCGCGCAGCATCTTCACCTCACCGACGCAATAGGGCGGGAAGTTGTAGTGCAGCATGAAGCTCTTGGTCGTGTCCGTGTGGAGCAGGTCGAGACGTTGCTCGTCCTGCGAGGTCCCGAGGGTGATCGTCGCCAGCGCTTGGGTCTCGCCGCGGGTGAAGAGCGAGCTTCCGTGGGTCCGCGGTAGAATTCCGACTTCGCAGGCGATCGCCCGCACGTCGGCGAGGCCGCGCCCCCCGATCCGCTTGCCCTCGAGGATCTGGCCGCGAACGTACTCTTTCTTCAGCTCGTCGATACACTCGCTGATCGCCTTGCTCTGCTCGGCGAGCTCCGGGTCATCGGCGATGAGGCGCTCCTTGATCGACGCTTTGGCGTCATCGAGGGCGCTATAGCGCGCGAGCTTGTCGTGAATGCCGAGGGCATCGATCAGGAGGTTCATCCCGACGGCGCGAACTCGCTCCTTGAGCTGGGGATCCAGCGTGGGAACTTGAAACTCGGTCTTGGCCTTGCCAACCTTGGCGGCCAACGACTCTTGAGCGTCGAGGATCGGATTGATCTGCTCGACGGCGAACATCAGCGCATCGAGGATCACGTCCTCTTCGACGAAACCGGCGTCGCCTTCGACCATCGTGATCCCTTCGCGCCCGGCAGCGACGATCAGGTTCACATCGCAGCGATCTTGCTGCTCGAAGGTCGGGTTGGCGACGAACTGGCCGTCGAGTCGGCCGACGCGGATCGCTCCGACGGGGCCCTGGAACGGGATATTCGAGATGCAGAGCGCCGCCGAAGCGCCATTGAGCACGACGGCGGTCGAGTCGTTCTCGCGGTCGGCCGAGAGCACCGTCGCGATCACCTGCACCTCGTTGCGGTAGCCGTCGGGAAAGAGAGGGCGGATCGGCCGGTCGGTGAGCCGCGAGGCCAGGATCTCGTGCGACGAGAGCCGTCCTTCGCGTTTGAAGAAGCCGCCGGGGATCTTGCCTGCGGAGTACGTCTTTTCGACGTATTCGACGGTCAGGGGAAAGAAGTCTTGCCCCTCCCGCGGTTTTTTCGACGCGCAGACGGTGACCATCACGACGGTGTCGCCGAATTGCACGGTAACGGACGCATTGGCTTGTTTGGCGAGCTTGCCGGTCTCGAGCGATAGCTGCGAGTGACCGAGCTCGACGGATTCTCTTACGATCATGGATGCACTCCTACTGCTGCACCGCCCGGTGAAGGATTGGGTGGACGGACGACGGATACGAGACGCCCGGACGGCCCTAGCGGTGCGGGTTGTCGGGGACTTACTTGCGAATTCCGAGCTCGGCGATCAAGCTTCGATATCCCTGAACGTTTTTGCGTTTCAGGTAGTCGAGTAGCCGTCGGCGTTGACCGACGAGCTTCAGCAGCCCGCGACGCGAATGGTGATCTTTCTTGTGGGTTTTGAAGTGCTCCGTCAGATATTGAATCCGCACCGTCAACAGTGCCACTTGCACCTCGGGTGAGCCGGTGTCGCCATCGTGCTTCTGGAACTTCGTGATGATGTCCTGCTTCTGGGCTGCATGCAACGTCATGGGGAATGTCCTCCGATAACCTTATGATGTCTTTTCTTTTTTATGCTTTTTCATACTTTCAAACGCGGTACTATAGCGGCTTTGCCTCGACCTGTCAATCGCAAACAGATTCGCCGTCG
>JAGQJP010000735.1 GCA_020430585.1 Myxococcales bacterium
ATACGGGCGGCCTCGAATCGAAGGACAAGGATCTGATCGACAGCGACGAGGGCGACACGGGCGACGAGGAGAACAACGATCTGATCAAGCTGGAGCCCAAAAGCAAGAAGGAGTATGCGGTCGCGCAGGCCAAGTCGGAGGGGCGCCAGGAGAAGGTCGAGGCCTCGGCGATGAAATTCGGCGTCGAAGGCAAGGGGATCGGTGGCGTCTCCGAAGAGAAGGGCGGAAATCTCGGCGTCGGTGGTCGCGTGTTCGGCAAGATCGGAGATGTCTCGGCGCAGAGTCACCGCGATCAGCTCGATGACAGCAACATTGTTCGCTCGGGGTTGTATGCCGCCGGCACGGCGGCCGAATTCTCCGCCGGCGGCGAGCTCAGCCAGGACAAGGTCGCGCCCGTGTTGGAGGCCAAGGCGGGGGCGAAGGGCGGTATGCTGCGGCAGTATTTCTCGCCGATGGGCTATCTGCCCACCGAAGATGGCAAGAACTGGGAAGATCCCCATCGCTTGACCGATGCGGCGACCACCAAGATGGGCGCGAAGCTCGAGGCGAAGGCCGACTTCACGAGCTTCGAGTCGGTTGCCGAGTCGTTGATCGGTTCGGCGATGCCGCTCGACTACACCCAGAGCAAGATCCGGAACACGCCGATGCTCGACGCGAGCGTGACGAATCCGACGGCCGACCCGCGTCGAAACGCCGGGAAGGTCGCAAAAGGCCTGATGCCGAAAAAAGAGAAACCGCTCTCTGAAAAAGAGCGCAAGCGCCTCGAAGACCAGCAGGGTGCGCGCGAGTCGCTGGCGCGGACGTCGTCCGGCCGATCGACCTACTATCCATGATCCCGCCTTTGCGGTATCAGAGGGGAGAGATGCAACACCGTTTCGAGAAAGTCGCCGCTCATCTCGGACTCGAGCGCACGCTCGCGGCGCTCGCCGACGTCGGCGCTCGGCTGCCAGAGTACGATGACTCGCAGCATGGCCAGGGCTACCAGGCGCTGGCCGATGACTTCGGGCGCCAACTGGGGCGCGATCGACGAATGTTGGCGGCGCTGCGCCTGTTGACGCAGTATCCCTACGCCGAGGATGCTCTGCACTGGCTGCGCGCCGATCTATCGGTCGCGCGTCGCACGGTCGAGCGGGAGCTGATCGAGGCCGATAGCTTGTCTCATGGTATTTTCCCCGTCACCGTCGAACAGGCGCTGGACGAACGCCACTCGGCCCCCGTACCGCTCGAGCGGATCTTTCCCGCGTCGCTCGGGGAGCCGTCGCCCGTCATCATCGAACAGATCGAGACCCAGTACGTCGGACTGACCGAGGCGATGCTCGAGGCTCGGCGACGCGAGCTCGAGGCGGTTTGGTCCGAGAGCGAAGCGCAAACCGATTTCGCCAAGGCCATGGTCTGGAGCGGCGGAGCGGATCGGGCGACGGAGGCCTTCGAACGGCTCCTCGAGGCGGCGCGGCAGCAATCCGCCGATCCCGGGGTCGACGCGAGTCTCTTCGGGCGTTGCGGCGACGACGACCAGCGGCTGACGATGGTGGCTGAGGTCTTGGAAAATCGGGATCGTCTCTTCTCTCACATCGGTATTCTCTGTATGCTTGCCGGCCTCCCCTCTTGGGGGCTGTCCTATCTCGCCAGCGCGCTCGTGACCAACCACGAGAGTCTCGAGGCGCTGACCGCTGCGGCTGAGCACTTCATCGACGACGAGGAGCATTTGGCGCCGGTCCTCTCCCAACTCGAGAGCGGCGAGAGGGGAGCGCGCAATTGGGCGGCGGTGTTTCGCTTTCGTCGGCAGGCCCACGACGGCGATCCAACGGCCACGCGCAGCGGCTATCGACAACTCTGTGAGCTGATCGGCGACGATGCGCATTTGGCACGTGTGGCGCTCGCTCGCTGTCGCCTCTTGGAAGGGGATTACAGCGGTTGCCGCGAGGCGATCGAGGAAGCCGAGGGAATTCGCGAGCGCTGGTCATATGCCGACCGGCTTTGGGTCGACGGCCGGCTCTTGGAGCAGCGTGGCGATCCCGCGCTCGCCTTCGACGCCTTCGACGAGGCGCTGGGGCGCCGCTTCTCGGACCCTCGCCTCTGGACGCGCGCTGCTGGGCTGGTCGCGCGCTCTCCTCGGCTCGCCCCGGCGTTCGAAGAGCGTCTGCTTCTCGCGGTCCAGCGCGCGCCGAACTGGCGCCTCCTCTGGGAGTTGCTCGCGGGCCACACCCGGCACGAAGCGCTCGCGCGAGCGTTGCGCGCCGACCTTGCGGAGCGCCCGTCCCGTCACGCCCCAGCGAGTTGACGTCGCAGCCGACGAGCGAGACTCAGTCGTCCGAGGGGCTTCGATCGTCGGTTCGGTCCGAGTTGGCGGTTCGCGTCACCGAACGCAACGACAGGCCGAAGAGCAGGGCTCCCGAGATGAAGGAGAGCGCCGCCCAGAGCAGATTGCTGCGGATCAGCGTGCAGAATCCCGCGTAGAACAACAGGAGCGTACCCGCGATCAGCGCCAAGAAGGTTGCTCCGAGACGGGTCAGCTGCCGCGCCGTTTTGGCGAGCGGACGGCCGGGCCACGAACCGAGGGGCTCGACCTGGGCACGGAAGCGCTCCAACTGTCGCGGATCGGTCGACGGCCCGATGGCGATGCCGAGCAGCAAGCCGAGCACGCTCGAGCCCGAGATCGCGAGCAGATTCAACTCGTACGGCCAGATCTTCGCGACGCTGAGGACGATCGCCGTGAGCAGCCCGATCGCCATCGCGCCGAGCTCTGCCGTGGCGCTGACGCGAAACCAGACCCAACGCAGCGCCGTGGGTACGCCGAGGGCTGCGCCGAGGACGGCGATCCATTTCCAGGCGCCCTCGATCGTGCCGATCCGAAAGCTGACGAGCACCGCGGCGACCGCGAAACCGACGACGGAGAGCCGGGCGACCCGCAATTGTGCGCGCGGTGACGCCGTGGGCACGAGCCGCAAGAAGAGGTCGGAGACGAGATACGACGCGCCCCAGTTGATGTGCGTGTCGACGGTGCTCATGAAGGCGCCGAGGAGGCTGGCGATCATCAACCCGAGCACGAGTGGAGGTAGAAGCTGCCCCATCAGGATCGGATAGGCCAACTCGCGGTCCTTGGCCACCAGGGCGCCGAGGGCGCCGACGGATCCTTCCGAGCCGACGGGAAACGCCACGATCGCGACCAGTCCTACGCAGAACCACGGCCAGACGCGCACGACGTAGTGAATCACCATGAAGAGACCCGACGCGCGCACCGCGTCTTTCGGCGTGGCCGTGCTGTTGAGGCGCTGCATCAGGTAGCCGCCGCCATCCGCGGGAATGTTGGCGTAGGATTGAACGACGAGATAGAGGCCGAAGACGAAGCTTCCGACGTCGAGGAGCGAGAGCCAGCCCCGCTCGACACTGGGAAAAAGGTCCAAAACGGTGTGATCGGCCCCGTAGAGGGCAAAGAGGCGGGCGCTGAGACCGGAACCCCCGCCGACCTGGTCCCAGGCAACGACGGCGAGCCAGAACGCGCCGAGCAGTGCAAGGGCGAGCTGGAAGATGTCGGTCAGGATCACCCCCCGTATCCCGCCGAGGCTGCTATAGAGCGCGACGATCGAGACCAGGGCGATGATCGTCAACCCCTCCGAGGGGCCACCGAGGCCAGACCCGCTGGGCCAGACCGTTCCCAGCGCGGCGACGAGGCCAGGTGCCCAGGAGGGCCAATCGGCGAAGGGTGTCACGATCTTGACCATCGCACGAAGCACCCAGCCGAGGATGATGCAGTTGTAGACCACGCCGTAGAGCAGCGCGCGCGCGGTGCGCAAGACGTCGGCGGGGCGTCCGGAGTAGCGCAGGCTGATCAGCTCGGCATCGGTCACGACGCCGCTGCGATGCCAGCGCGCGGCGAAGTAGACCACGACGGCGGCGTGAACGCCGATCCAGGCGAACCAGAGCCAGTTTCCCGAGAGGCCGCGGTTGGCGATGATCCCCGTGATTGCGAGCGGAGTGTCGGCTGCGAACGTCGTCGCGGCGATCGAGATCCCGGCCCACCACCAGGGCAGCGAACGGTCGGCGAGAAAGTAGCTGTGGCGGCCGTTCTCGAGCTTCGAGCGGGCCCAGATGCCCGCGCCGAGCGTGGCGCAAAGATAGAGCCCGATCACGATCCAGTCGGCGGTGTGAAGCGAGAAGCGCATCTCAACCCGCGGCGACCCGCAGAAATTCGGTGCCCCAACGTTCGATGTCGTTCTCGCCGATGATCGCCGCCATCCGCCGTAGCCGCTCTTGTCGCTCGGCGACGGGTGTCCGCAGCGCGCGGTGGAGGTCGTGGCACATCTGGCGGATGTCGAAGGGGTTGGTGAGGATCGCCCCGTGAAGCTCGGTCGCGGCCCCGGCGAACTCGGAGAGGACCAGGACGCCGCGGCCGTTGACCTTCGAGTTGGCGGCGACGAACTCCTTCGCCACCAGATTGAGGCCGTCCCGCAGCGGCGTGATCCAGGCCACGTCAGCGACGGCGTAGTGGGCGACGACCTCGTCGAATGGGAGGCTGCGGTAGAAGTAACGCACGGGCGTCCAGTCCAGTGTCCCGAAGCGGCCGTTGATTCGCCCGACCGCTTCGTCCACCCGGCCGCGGAGGGAGCGGTAGGCCTCCATCCCAGGGGCTGGCGGGGTGATCACGTTCAACAGCTCGACGGTGCCGTGGAGCTCGCTGTGCGACTCGAGGAGCATCTCGTAGGCGGCGAGCTTCTCGAGCGGGCCCTTGACGTAGTCCAACCGCTCGATCGAGAGGATGCAGCGGCGGGAGCCGAGGCGCCGCCGCATCGCCAGGATCGCGTCGCGGACGGAGTCCTCGCTGAGCAAGCGCTCGATCCGCGCGACGTCGATTCCGACGGGGTGTGCTCCCATCCTCAGCTCTCGGCCATCGACGGCGATTCGGGTCGTCATCCGGTCGACGCCGAGGGCGCAGCCGTAGGTCAAGAAGCGCGGCGCGCAGTTGACGGAGGCGAGCGTCTTGGTCGGCGCGAAGCTGCGCAACGCTTCGGCGAAGTTCTCGACGTAGCGCGGGATGTGAAAGGCGACGTAGTCGCAGTGGGTCAGGCTGCCGAGGATCTCACGGCGCCAGGGGATGATGTTGAAGATGTCCGCAGGGGGAAACGCCGTGTGGTGGAAAAAGGCGATCCGTACATCGGGGCGAAGGCGCCGCAGGAAGGCGGGCACCATCCAGAGGTTGTAGTCGTGGATCCAGACTAGCGCGCCAGGCTTGGCGACCTGGGCCGCGCGTTCGGCGAAGAGTCGATTGATCGTCAGGTAGTGGTCCCAATGTTGGTGGTCGAAGAGGGCGCGCTCGGGGAAGGAGAAGATGATCGGCCAGAACGCCTCCTTCGAGAAGCGTTTGTAGAACAAATTCACGTCGTCCCGGGTGAGGGGAATTCGCGAGGCGACGAGCGACGGATAGTGCTCGGCGTCGACGTCGACCTCGGCCTCGAAGCCGTTGGGGCGACGCGAGGGTTGCAGGGACCAGGCGACCCACGAACCGTCTCGTCCGTTGGCAAAGAAGCCCAAAAGAGACGGAATCACGCCATTGGGGCTCTTCGGGCGGCGGCGTAGGGTCCGGGCACCTCGTCGGACCTCGTCAAAGGGCAGGCGATGGTAGACCATCACGAGTTGAGGGTCCGAGTCCGAGCCGATCGTCGAAGCCGCTCTCTCGAGAAAAATCGGAGCGTCGAGGCGCTCGAGCTGGCAC
>JAGQJP010000736.1 GCA_020430585.1 Myxococcales bacterium
GATGTCGATCCTCAACAGCGGCCGCACGGGCCTCGGTGGGGGCGCGGTGGGGATGATGAAGCGCCTGATCGAGCTCGCCTGCGCACAGGCCAACGAGCGCAAGCAGTTCGGCAAGGCGCTGCGCGAGTTCGGCTTGATCAAGCTCAAAGTCGGCAAGATGATCGTCGACTGCTACGCCGCCGAGTCCGCGGTGAGCATGGTCGCGGGCCTGATCGACCAGGGGTACGAAGAGTACGCGATCGAAGCGGCGATCAGCAAGGTCTTCGCTTCGGAGGCGCTCTGGAGCGTAGCCGACGAGGCGTTGCAGATCGCTGGAGGCAACGGCTACATGTGCGAATTCCCCTACGAGCGGATGCTGCGAGATGCGCGGATCAATCGCATTTTCGAGGGCACCAACGAGGTGCTGCGGCTCTTCATCGCGCTGATGGCGATGAAACAGGTCGGCGTCGAGCTCAAGGAATTGGCGGCCTCGCTCAAGGGCGTCTTCGACGCGCCGATCCAGGGCATCGGTGTGCTCTCACAATACGTGATCCGACGCGCCTCGCTGGCGACGGGGATCGACCGCGCCAAGAGCGCCTTCTCCAAGCTGCACCCCCTGCTTCAGGGCTCGGCGGAGCTGTTCGAAGACTCGGTGCGCGACCTGGCGACGGCGGCGGACCGCATCCTGCGCAAGCACGGCACGCGGGTCGTCGAGAAACAGGTCGCCACCAAGCGCCTGGCGAACATCATGATCGATCTGTTCGTCAGCGCCGCCGTGCTCAGTCGCGTGGACGGCGCGATCCGGGAGAAGGGTCCCGACGAGGCGGCCAAAGAGATCGAGATCCAGAGCGTCTTCACCCACCAAGCCCGACGACGAATTCGCTACAATTTCGGGCTGATCGATAACAACGACGACGAACAGATCAAGGCCCTCGGCGACCACGCCTTCGACCGCACGCGCTACAGCTGGGACAGCATCTAGCGCCGAGCCGCGAGGTTCTTGATCTCGATCAACCCGCGATCCGATCCCGATCATGTAGGGCCGTTTCCGCTCGTGCTACCCTCCGCCTACTCGAGGATGGAGTGGCCCAATGAAACGCTATCTCGGCATCGATATCGGCGCGGAAACGATCAAGGTCGCAGAGCTCCGCGGAGAGCCCGGCGCCTTCACGCTCGGACGGCTCCTCTTCGTCGAGCACCAAAAGAGCCCGGCTCGACGGGTGATCGAGCTGTTGGCGCAGCTCGACTGGCCATCGGTCGCGGGTGCGGCGGCGACGGGGCGGCTGAGTCGTCTACTCCAGCTACCGCAGATCCCGCCGAAGGGCGCCCAGACCGCTGGGCTCGCGGTCCTCTTGCCCGAGCTGCCCTCCCTCGCGTTGGTCTCGATCGGAAGCCACGGGTTCTCGGTGCTCGAGCTACGCCAAGGCGGGAGCGCCGTCTACCGCGAGAACAGCCGCTGCTCGCAGGGGACGGGCAATTTTCTGCGCCAGCTCGTCGAGCGCTTCGATCTCGGCGTCGAAGAGGCGAGCGCTCTGTGCGCCGATGTGCACGACCCCGCGCCGCTGTCGGGGCGCTGCCCGGTGATCCTGAAGACCGACATGACGCACCTGGCGAACAAGGGCGAATCGCGCGAGCGCATCCTCGCGGGCCTCTACGATGCGGTTTGCGAGAATGTCCAGGTGCTGATCAAGCCGTCCTTGACACCCGCGGACGTCGTGCTCGGCGGCGGGGTGACACGGGCACCGCGGATTCGTGCGAATTTTCGGCGCTTCCTCGAGACCAATGGGATGCGCCTGGTCGAGCCCGAGGCGGTGGACGCGCTGTTCATCGACGCGGTCGGCGCCGCGGCAGAGGCCGCACGGAGCGTGGCCACCCACAGCGTGAGCGGCAGCCCGAAGGCAACCGCGCCGAGGCCGATCGCGGGGGCCGCACCGAGGCCGGCCGAGCGCGCCCTGCCGCCACTCGACGCGTTGGTGGCGCGGGACCTCGAGGCGCGGTTCGATCGCGTGCCGTCGCTACACGACTCGCTCGATCGCGTGCATCGGCTGGGGCGCGAGGAGCTGAGGCTCCCGCGAGAGCGCGCGCTGCGGCTCCTGCTCGGCTTCGACATCGGCTCGACGGGCTCGAAAATCGTCGCCCTCGACCTCGATCGTCGCCAGCCCGTGTGGGAATCCTACACCAACACGAGCGGCAACCCGATCGGCGCGGCGCAGCAGCTGATGCGCCGATTTCTCGAGGAGAACGCGGCGGGGCACGACGTGCTCGCCTACGGTGCGACGGGCTCGGGGCGCGAGATCGTCGGCTCGCTCCTCTCGAGCTGCTATGGCAGCGAGCGCGTCTTCGTCCTCAACGAAATCGCCGCCCACGCGCGTGGCGCGACGTTCTACGACCCGGCGGTGGACACGATCTTCGAGATCGGCGGGCAAGACGCCAAGTACGTCCGCCTCTGCGAGGGCGAAGTCTATGACGCCGCGATGAACGAGGCTTGCAGCGCCGGAACCGGCTCGTTCATCGAAGAGCAGGGCAAGAAGTTCGCCGACGTCGCCGACGTGGTGCAGATGAGCGAGCTCGCCCTGGCGGCGCCCGGCGGCGTGTCGTTGGGGCAGCACTGCTCGGTCTTCATGGCCGAGGTGATCGACGCCGCGGTCTCGGCGGGTCATCAGCAGAACGAAATCCTCGCGGGGATCTACGATTCGATCATTCAAAACTATCTCAACCGCGTCAAGGGAGCCCGTTCGGTCGGCGAGCGGATCTTCTGCCAGGGGATGCCCTTCGCCTCGGACGCCCTCGCCTCCGCGGTCGCCCGCCAGACGGGGCGCGAGGTGATCGTTCCCCCGAACCCCGGGACGGTCGGCGCGCTGGGGATCAGCCTCCTCGCGGCCGACGAGATCGACCTCGACGCACTCGACGCACCAACCGAGCCGAGCCGCTTCCTCGAGGCGCAGGTGCTGAGCAAGGACCGTTTCGTCTGCAAGTCGACGCGCGGCTGCGGCGCGCCCGGAAACAAGTGCAAGATCGACCGCCTGGCGACAGCGGTCGCAGGCGAGCGCAAGCGCTTCCTCTGGGGCGGAAACTGTTCGCTCTTCGACCACGGCACGGGCAAAAAGAAGCTGCCAGACCGGGCGCCCGACCCCTTCGGCGAGCGCGCCGAGCTCGTGCGGCGGCTGATCGGGCGTCTCGGCACGGCCTCGAGCGGGGGTCCCGTCGTCGCGCTGACCGACGAATTCTCGCTCAAGGCGCTCTTTCCTTTCTTCGCCACCTTCATCCACGGGCTCGGCTTCGAGCTCCTCGTGCGCACCGATGGTGATCCGAAGGATCTCAAGCGCGGGATCGCCCAATCCAACGTCGGTGCTTGCGCCCCGCTCCAGCTTTACACAGGCCTGGTGCACGAGCTCCTCTCGAGCGAGCCCGACTATCTGCTCTTGCCGATCATCCGCGACCTGCCGCGCGCCCAGGACGAGGCGCTCTCGATGGCCTGTCCGCTCTCGCAGGCGAGCGCCGATCTGTTGCGCAAGAACGTCGCCCCACAACGAACGACGCGGATCCTACGCCCATTGATCGACATGGGTCGGGGCAACCTGGACTCCAAGTCGTTCATCAAGAGCTGCGTCAGCCTCGCCCTCGACCTCGGCGTGCGTAGCAGCGCATGGGAACGGGCCTTCGCGGCAGCAAGAGAGGCTCAGCTCCGCTTTGAAGCCGAGTGTCGCGCGCTCGGCCAGCGCGCCCTCGCCTTCTGTGAGGCGAGAGACGTCATTGCGGTGATCGTCCTCGGCCGCAGCTACACGATCTACAACACGGTCCTCAACTCGAACGTGCCTGCCTTGCTACGCGAGCAAGGGGCGATCGCGATTCCCGTCGATTGCTACCCAATCGACGACACGCTGCCGACCATCGGCGACGTCTACTGGGGGCACAGCCAGCTCAACCTGCGGGCGAGCGAGCAGATACGCGAGCGACGGGGCCACTACAGCCTCTTCTGCTCGAACTATTCCTGCGGTCCGGACAGCTTCAACTTGCACTTCTACGCCCACATCATGGAGGGCAAGCCCTTCTCCGTGATCGAAACCGACGGCCACTCGGGCGACGCGGGGACGAAGACGCGAATCGAGGCGTTCCTCTATTGCGTCGAGATGGATCGCCGCGCCGGTCATCGCTCGGCGACGCGGGAGCGTACGCGTCCGTTGGGCGAGCTCGCCGCGGCGAAGCCGAATCTCGGCGATCTGCCCGGCTCGAAGCGAACGCTCCTGATCCCGCCGATGGGACCCAACGCCGAGGTCTTGGCCGCCGCGCTGCGCGGGGAAGGGATGCCGACGATCGCCCTGCCCGTTCCAGACAAAGATGCGCTGCGCCTCGGACGCAGCTACACCTCGGGCAAAGAGTGTGTGCCGATGACGGTCACGCTCGGCAGCTTGCTGCAACACGTCGAGCGCTCGCCGATCGATGCGCGTTTCGCCTTCTTCATGCCCGCCTGCAGCGGCCCCTGTCGCTTCGGAATGTACAACCTGCTCGACAAGGTGATCCTCGAGCGTCTCGGTTGGCTCGAGCGGGTCAGCGTGCTGACGCAGCCCGAGTCGAACTTCTTCCTCGGCGTGAGCCAGGGCTGCGCCTTGCGCGTCTGGTCCGCCTTCGTCGCGGGGGACCTGCTGCTCTCGATGTTGCACGACGCGCGTCCGCTCGAAAGCGCCGCGGGCGCGGCGGATGCGCTATACCGCGAGTGCTCGGCCGAGCTCGAAGCGATCCTCGAGGATGCCCCCGCCCCGAGCTTCGCCGAGGCGCTGGCGCGGGTGACCCTGGGCGATGTGTTCGGCTTCTGCGATCTGTTGGTCCGCGCCGCCAGGCGCTTTGCCGCGATTCGCACACCCGGGCGTTCGCGCCCGACCGTCGCGATTGTCGGCGAGGTCTACGCCCGCTGCGACCCCTTTACCAACGACTTCCTGATCGAGCGCCTCGAGCAGCGCGGCCTGCGGGTGAAGTTGGCGCGCTTTGGAGAGTTCATCGAGTACAGCGACTGGTCGAATCTGGACAAGATCGCCGATGGCCGCCACGAGGGGCCGGCGAGCTGGATCGGTGAGCAGCTGACCGCGCGGATCAAACGCCTCGTCGCCGACACGCTCTACCGTGCGGTGCGCAAGCCTCTCGGCTGGCCGTTGCGCCTGCAAATCGCAGACATCGTCGAGGCCGCCGAGCCTTATCTGAGCCACCACGTCCACGGCGAAGCGGTCCTCGCGCTCGGCGCCTCGATCCTCGAGCACCAGCACGGCGAGATCGACGGCGTGATCAGCATCGGACCGCACGAGTGCATGCCGAGCAAGATCGCCGAGGCACAGTTCTACCACGTCGCCGAGGAAAAGGGGTTGATCGTCCTCGCCCTCCCGGTCAACGGCGAGCCCGTCCCGACAGAGCTGCTCGATAACTTCGCCTTCGAAGTGCAGATGCGCGCCGCCGACACCCGGCGCCGACAGCCCACGGCCGACCATCGCGATTCGCCGTGAGAAGACCTCGAACCAGCGCTCGAGGTAGGTCACCGGAGAACGTCACGCTCCGACGAGCTCGGGCCGCGGTGTGATCACGAGCTTACCCGAGACGCGTCGCTCCGCCAGGGCGGCGATCGCCTCGGCGCCCTGCTCGAGGGGATAGGTCCGACTCACGTAGGGCCGAAGCTCGCCCGCCTCGAGCCAGCCGAAGAGCGTGCGCAGGTCGCCGAGCAAGCGAAAGGGCTCGCGCCGCGCATAGTCGCCCCAAAACACACCGATCGCGCTGCAGCCCTTGAGGAGCAGCAGATTGGCCGGAAGCTGGGGGATCTCGCCAGCGGCGAAACCCACGACCAACAAGCGCCCACGCCAGGCAGTGCTGCGCAGCGCGCGCTCGGTGAACGAGCCGCCGACGGGATCGTAGACCACGTCGGCGCCCTTTCCGGCGGTCAGCGCCTTGACCCGCTCGCGCAGATCCTCCTCGCTATAGCAGATCCCCTCGTCGGCGCCGTGAGCGCGACACACGGCGAGCTTCTCGGGGGTCGATGCGGCGGCGATTACTCGCGCGCCCAGGCGCTTGCCGATCTCGATCGCCGAAAGCCCTACTCCGCCCGAGGCTCCGAGGACGAGCAACGTCTCGCCAGCGGCCAGCTTCGCGCGGTCGACGAGCGCGTGATACGACGTCGCGTAGGTCATCACGAAGGCCGAGGCGGTGACGAAGTCGAGGGCGGGCGGCATCGGCACCAGCATCCGCGGATCGCAGCGCAGCTGCTCGGCAAAGGCGCCAAACGCGGTGAAGGCGAGCACACGATCGCCCGGCTTGACCATCTTGACCTGGGCGCCCACCGAGCGCACCACGCCCGCGCACTCCCCGCCCGGGGAGAAGGGCAGCTCGGGCTTGAACTGGTATTTGTTCTCGATGATCAGCGTGTCGGGAAAGTTCACGCCCGCAGCGTGGACCTCGACGATCGCTTCACCATCGCCAGCGACGAGATCGGGGACCTCCTCGACCACGAGCGTCGAGGGCGGGCCCCACGCTTTGCACAACAACGCCTTCATCGGCTGCTCCTTCCGTTTTGGGTGCCGCATTCGAACGAGCGCTCGGCGGAGACGCGCGCACCGGGCCCGCGCCGATCGTCTCGATCGCGAGACTACCACTCCCGGCGAGGCGAAACAAGCGGCTCTGGGCGCCCCTCGGACCCCGCGGTCGACCTCGGTCAGCGGCTCACCAAGATTGCTCCACCGCCCCCGCCGGTTTATGCTCGGGGGCGATGGCCGGCAAAGAGGCACACTCCGTCGGTACGATCGATGGGATGCCCGGGCGTGCGCCCACGTTTGGAGACCACTGTGCGCGGGATGATCATGCGGTACGCTCTACAATCGCTGCTGGTGCTCGTCCTGCTCGGCTCGGGCGCCCCGGGACGTGCGGCCGAAGCCCCGCGCGTCGCAGTCTACACGATGGGGCCGGGTGCCGACCTCTTCTCGCGCTTTGGTCACGCCGCGATCTGCCTACATTATCGACGCGCCACCGACGATCGCTGCTACAACTACGGCACCGCCGACTTCGACTCGCCCGTCCCGCTGACCCTCGGCTTCTTGCGGGGCCAAGCGCTGTTTTGGGTCGACGTGAGCCGGCCGGGCGAGATGTTGACGGCCTATCGCCAGAACGACCGCACCATCTGGCGTCAGAATCTGCCGCTCAGCGACGCCGAAGCGCTGGCGATCGCCCGACGGGTCGCGCGCGATGCCTTGCCCCAGAACCGGTTCTACGTCTATCGCGTCTTCGCCGACAACTGCGCGACGAAGATCCGCGACATCGTCGACGACGCCACGGGTGGTCGCCTACGCTCCGACGGGGGCACACACCAAACGTTTCGGCAGCTGATCCGCCCGGGATTCGCCTCAGAGCCGCTGATTCTATTCGCCCTCGATCTCTTCGCTGGTCGCGCCTCCGACCGCGAGTGTACGCCATGGCAGGCGATGTTTCTCCCGCACCTTCTGCGCACGGCCCTCGAGCGCCACTTCGGCGCCAGGCCGATCGTCGTCTACCGACGGCGCGGGCGCCCCTTCTCCCGTATCCCACCGCCCGTCTGGTACGGCTGGATACTGCTCGCCGCGCTGCTCGCGACACCGATCGCGGTCGCTCGATGGCGAGAGTTGCGCGGCTTGCCGCTTCGGCTCGCCATCGCGTTACCAACCCTCGTGTTGACGCTGATTTCGCTGGCGATCTGGACCCTCGTGTTATTCAGCACGCCGCAGGAGCTGCGCTGGAACGAGGCCGCCCTACTCTTCTGGCCCAGCGACATCCTCCTGCCCTTCCTCGGTGACTCGTGGCGCCGTCGGTATGCGCGGATCCGCCTCTCCTCGTTCGTCATCCTCATCGTTCTGCTCGCGATCGGGGTCCTGCACCAGCCCCTCTCGTCTCCGCTCGCCAGCGCCCTTGCGCCGCTTTCGTTACTCGCCGTCGACCGAGAGGACAACGCGGTAGACGCGACTGTGGAATGCTAGAACGACGAGCCGCGGAGGCTCTCGTCGACGAGGGCGATCGACCGATTCGAGCGCCGCTGACGGATCGAGGAGCGCCACCGAGTGCGAGTTGACAGGCGTCAACGGAGTGCTTGATAGCGATCAACGCGACATCGCCGAAATTTCGCTAGATTGGGGCTGAAAGTAGGGGTCCAACGCGTTCAGCAGAGGGGGACGACGTGCATACCGTGCGTATCATGATGTCGCTGTGCCTACTGCTCGCGATCTCTGGCTGCTCACGTGCCACCGATCCACCGACGACGACTCGCCTCGCGCTCTCCCCGTCGCCATGGAAGAAGGTCAAGTTCCCACACAAGGCGCACACCGAGGACTATGACGTCGCGTGCAAGACCTGCCACCACGAGATCAACGCCAAGGTGATCAAGACGCCCCACCCCGCCTATTTTCGGGACTCGTCGTTCCGGTGCGAGACGTGTCACAGCACGGCCAAACTGCCGCGCAAGCCGCAGGCCTGCGTCACCTGCCATCACCGCGCGCCGTCGAGCACGACCGACGAGACGCTGAGCGCCAAGGTGGTGATCCACAAGAGCTGCTGGCGCAAAGGGTGCCACGCCGCTGGTGAGGGCAAAGTCGCCGCGAACAAATGCAAATCCTGCCATCCGGGCAGCCGATTCTGACGGAGGCCACGATGGATCGTCGAAAATTCCTCAAGATGCTAGGTGGAGTCGGAGCGGCGGCGGTCGCCGCCCCCAAAGCGAGCCAGGGCGCGCACCGTCCCGTCGGCAAACCGAGCGAGTTCGCGGGTGTCCTGTGTGACACGACGCGCTGCATCGGCTGTCGCGCCTGTGAGGTCGCCTGCGCGGAAGCGCACGGCCTTCCCGTGCCGGATATCAAGAACGACAACGCCCTCGAGGGCCTGCGCACGACCAACGAGACCCGCTTGACCGTCGTCAATCGCTTCAGGACGTCGAAGGGCACCGTCTACGTCAAGAAACAGTGCATGCACTGTTGGCAGCCAGCCTGCGCCTCGGCCTGCCTGACCAACGCGATGTACAAGACCCGCAGCGGCCCGGTGATCTGGCGCCCCAACAAGTGTATGGGCTGCCGCTTCTGCATGGTCTCGTGCCCCTTCGAGATGCCGAAGTTCGAGTTCCACTCGTGGAATCCGAAGATTCAGAAGTGCGACATGTGTTTCCAGCGCTTGCAGCGCGGCCAAAAGCCAGCCTGCGTGGAAGCGTGCCCGACCGACGCCCTGATGTACGGCAAGAAACGGGACTTGATGGAGATCGCCCGGGTGCGGATCTACAAGCACCCGACCCGCTACACTCATCACGTCTACGGCGAGTACGAGGTCGGCGGCACGGGTTGGCTCTACTTGGCGGCGGTGCCCTTCGACGAGCTCGGCTTCCGCACCGATCTCGGCACGCTGCCCTATCCCGAATACACCAAAGAGTTTCTCTACGCCGTCCCAGCGGTCCTGATCGTCGTACCCTCGTTGCTCTATGGGTTGAGCGTCTTGA
>JAGQJP010000737.1 GCA_020430585.1 Myxococcales bacterium
CGATCGCGTAGATCGTATCCGGCGGCGAAGGCGTGGCAGGTGTCGATGCAGACGCCGACGCGCTTGTTGTCCTGGACCTGGTCGATGATCGCCCGCAGCTGCTCGAAGCGATAGCCGAGGTTGCTGCCCTGGCCGGCGGTGTTTTCCAAAACCGCGATGACGCTGTCGACCTCGCTGAAGGCACGGTTGATCCCGTCGGCGATCAGCGCCAGCGACTCTTCCTCGCTGCACTTGTTCGTGTGCGCGCCAGGGTGCAGGTTGAGAAGCGACAATCCGAGCAAGCGACAGCGCTCGAGCTCGTCGACGAAGGCGCTGTAGGACTTCGCGCGCACCGTTTCGTCGGGGGTCCCGAGGTTGATCAGGTAGCTGTCGTGCGGCAGAACATGATCAGAGGAGATTCCGACGGCTTCGAGATTACTCTTGAAGTCCCGAATGTCCTCTTCTCGCAATGGCTTGGCGTTCCACTGGCGCTGGTTCTTCGTGAACAGCGCGAGCGCTTTGGCCCCAATTTTTTTCGCGTTGAGCGGCGCGTTCTGCACACCGCCACTCGCCGAGACGTGGGCTCCGAAGTATTTCATGGCGCCTCCTCTGGCCCTAGGTCTTCGCAGTGAACCTCGATCGCTCCCCCGTTGTCAAGGGCGCGTCGAGACGTCTGATCGACCGAGGCGGCGAACGATGCGACTGATCGCCCAGGCCGCGTGGTCGCGCAGCAGCGGGTCGCGGTCGCGCAGAAGCCGCTGGAGAGGCATCAAGGCGCCACGGTCGCCTACGTTTCCGAGAACGACGGCCGCGTTGCGGAGTAGGCGGCGTCGACCGAGTCTGGCGACCGGGGTTTTGCCGAAACGGCGCCGAAACTCTGCCTCATCGATCGACAGGAGCAGCAGTAGATCGACGACGCTCGCGCTCTTCGGCGGCTCGGCCTTGAAGGGCGCCGTCGGTGCCTGCGCGAAACGGTTCCAAGGACAGACGGTTTGACAGTCGTCGCAGCCATACAGCCAGTGCTTGACTCCGGGGCGCAACGCGAGGGGAATGTCCCCTTTCAACTCGATCGTCAAGTACGAGACACAACGTCGGGCGTCGAGCTCGTACGGCGCCGGGAATGCGTCTGTAGGGCAGGCGTCGAGGCAGCGTCGACAGCTGCCGCAATTCGGCATCCGCCCCCGCTCGTCGATAGGCAGCGCTGCGGTGGTCAGGATGACGCCGAGAAACAGACCGCTACCCCGCCGCGGATCGATCAGCAACGTGTTCTTTCCGATGAATCCGAGTCCCGCGCGCTCCGCGAGATCGCGTTCCATCAACGGTCCGGTATCGCAGTACCACTTGGCCCGATGTGTGCCGGACGTCTCGATCGTAGTGGCGAGGCGCGCGAGGCGCTCGCCGAATGCCCGATGGTAGTCGTCACAGTGGGCGTAGCGCGAGATCGTCCCCGTTCGGGAATCCTCCGCTTCGTGGTAGCGGTTGGGCCAGTAGGGAAGCGTGCAGACGATGAGGCGCTGCACGTCGGGGAGAATCGTCGCCAGATTGCGGCGCCGTTCGAGGCGATCGGGGCGAGCGAGGTAGCGCATCTCGCCGTGGCGACCGCGCTCGACGAAACGCAGGTAATCCGCGAGCCTGGTCGCCGGCTTCGCGTCAGTCACGGCGAACGAGTGCATCCCCAGCTGCTGCGCCTGTCGCTCCAGCCGTCGCCGCAGGTCGCCAAGTGGTTCGTCGAACGGTGCGGACACGTGGGCAATCCTTCATTGAACTCGCAAACTATGGTATCAGTCGGAAGGTGGATGTAAAGCGACCAAAGGTCCCAGCTGCTCGGCACCCGTCGCGGGCTGCTCAGGTCGCGATCGGGGTGCTCGCAATAATCGGTAGCGCCAGCGTCGCGACCGCGTCCGCGCGCGTCGCGCACCAATCGGCGCTGTTGGGCTCTCCGACGGCGCTGTTTGGCTCTCCGACGGCGCTGTTGGGCTCTCCGACGGCGCTGTTTGGCTCTCCGACGGCGCTGTTGGGCTCTCCGACGGCGCTGTTGGGCTCTCCGACGGCGCTGTTGGGCTCTCCGACGCTCAGGCATCGCGTCGTCAAGTCAAAACGCCGCGTCGTCAAGTCAAAACGCCGCGTCGTCAAGTCAAAACGCCGCGTCGTCAAACCAACGCGTCGCGTCGTCAAATCAACGCGTCGCGTCGTCAAATCAAAACGCCGCGTCGTCAAACCAACGCGTCGCGTCGTCAAGGGCAAGCGCCGGACCGTTCGCCGCCGCCGACGGGTCTCGACGCGAGCGGTGATCGCCGCGATCCGCGGATATATGCGCGCACGGAGCGACAGCGAACGACGACAGCACCTCGAGTTGCTCGAGCGAAGCGTGAGCGTCGGCGTGTTGCTCCGTCGGCTCGTCGTGAGCGAGCCCCACCAACGGCAGCCGAAGTCGGTCGAGGATATTCACATCGGCCGTCATCACTACTTCGTCGTGTTGCCGAAGAACTACACTCCGCGCCGCAGCTGGCCGCTCCACATCGCGCTCCACGGAGATGGGCGACGCGGCGCGGCGAAGAAGCTCTGTTTCAAGTATTGGCGCGGTGACCTGGCCCGCGCCGGAATCATCCTGGTCTGCCCCAGCCTCGGTGGTCCGCGCCCGCCGTGGCGCAGCGCCCGCGGGGAGGAGCTCGTCGTCGCGACCTTCAAAGATGTGCAGCAGCGCTTCAACATTCGCACCGATCGCGTCTCCCTCGGGGGCTACTCCCGCGGGGCGATCGGCGCTTGGACACTCGGACCGAAGTTCGTCCACCTCTGGAGCGCGATCTCGATTCGTGCGGGTTCGCCGCCCTGGTCCGTCAAGCTGATGCGCAATCTGCGCTATCTCCCGGTATTCAACATCCACGGCTCGGGAGACGTGGCGGTGAAGGTTTGGGGCTCGCGCCGCGCCAAGAAGATCATGTCCGAGCTCAAGTACGAGTACATCTATCGCGAAGTCAAGGGCGCGGGGCACAACTTCTTCCCGAAGATGAATCGGACGGTGATCCAGTGGCTGCAGCGAAAACACCGCCGCCTGCTGCGTGAGTTCTATTACTACGGTGAAATGAATCGGCCCGCGCGAATCGTGCACTGGGTCAAGGTCGAGGGTAGGGGGTCGCAGTCGCTCCACGCCCGCGCGTTGCGGAACGTCGTGACGTTGCGCTTCGAGTCGATGCGCGGAATTCGGTCGGTTACCGTCTTCCTCAACCGCCGGCTCGTCAACCTGTCTAGACCGGTGCGCGTCGTGCTCAACGGGCGCGTGATTCACAACGGCCGTCTGCGTGAGACGGTGGCGACGACGATGGAGAGCTACCGCATCACGGGCGATCTGCGCCGCGTGTTCAGCGCCAAAGTGACCTGGAGCGCTCGGCCTCGCCGTCACCGCCGAGCACCACGTCTCGGGCGGCAATCGCATACGAGAAAACGGCAATCACACGGCCGGGGCGGGCGATGAGCGATCGAATCCGTCGCCACCAGGTTTCGCCGCGCGCTCTGTGGCTCGGTTCTCGTGCGGCCCCACTTTTCGCCCTGATGCTCGCGGCGGGATGTGGCCCGATCCCGGCCGATCTCGCTCCGCCGCGCGTCTCTCCCGAGAGCTCCTCCTACCATGAGGCGCGCTCTGTCGTGATCGACACCTTCGCCGCCGACGGTCGTGTCAACCGCCTCGTCGCGGAGCGGGGGCGCTTCGATCCGAGGAGCGGTTTCCTCGAGCTGACTCAGGTCGACATGCGCTTCGTCGCGCCGCGTCGCAGCTCGCTACCGGTTGTCTCCAAGGGCCGGGGGACCCACCGCCTGTTGGCGCCGTCCGCGGTCGGCAATGTCGAGCGTCGCGAATTCCACATCTTCGGACCCGCCGTGCTGGAGACGCCGAGCGGCGACCGGCTTCAGACGATGTACGCCTGGTACATCGGCCTGCGTTCGATGCTGATCCTACCCGCCGGGGGGCTGTTCAGCGGCAGCGGACGACGTCTGCGGGCCAGCGTCGTCTTTTTCCTTGAGAAAGAGGCGGTTTACGAGCTCTTTGACGTACATGGCACATTTCGTCGTCTTCGAAAAAAAGACCAATAAGAATTTACTCTTACGGCGCAAGTCGGTTACAATCGTGGCCATATTCGCTACTCTCTTGGTACGCGATAGCACGACGGGCGTTGCGGAAGTCTCAGACGTTGTAGCGGGGACGTTGGGGTATGTCCGAAGATAGACCGATAAAGGGGAAGATTCTGATCATCGATGACGATGACAAGATCTGCAAGATCATGTCGTCGTTCCTACGCAAGCGCGACTACGAGATCTGCACCTCCTTCAACGGTCAGGGCGGGCTCGACCTGTTTCACGACGAGCAGCCGGACGTTGCGATCATCGACATCTTGCTTCCAGACACGATGGGAACGGAGCTGCTCGGTGAGATCCGCGAGAGCGGTACGGAAAAGGCGAACATCCCGATCATCTTGATGTCCGGGATCTCGGACGTCGCGCGCAAGCACTATCTCTCGATGTGCGCCCACACGCCGTCGGCGGTCGTCGCCAAGCCCTTCCATCTGCGGCATCTGCTCGCCCTGATCGAAGAGGTGACGAACGAAGAGCCGAGCACCTCGATCGACGTCGAAGAGCTCGAGGTCGAAGGGGAAGAGCTCGCCAGCGAGGAGAGCTCGCCCAGCGTGGCGGGCGAGGGAGCATCCGTCGTCGCTGCAGAGGAGTCTTCGTCACCGCTGGTTGCCAGCATCCGCTCGACGGACTTGTCGGTCGCCGACTCCGAGGACGAAGCCCCAGGTGTTGGCGCGCGCGAGTCGACCCATCACGACATCGACGTGCAGTACAACAGCGACGCGATGTACGACACGCGCCGCAAAGATCTCGCGTCGTTGCTGGAGCTCGAGCCACAACGCGCCCACTCGGCGGACGAGGAATTTCCGTTTCCCGAGCCGACGATCCAGCAGATGGACATCTCGAGCGATTTCATGCAGGACACCTCGGAGCTCTTCTTCGACACCCGGGCGACGGGCCTGTTCGTGCCCGAGGGAGACGAGGGTCGGATCGCCCACCTGCCGCGCGACCTCTATGGTGACGTCGAGCTTCCCGAGCTGTTCTTCGCGCTCTTCAAGGACGAGTTCACGGGTCGCGTCGAGATCGAGAGCCGCGCCTTTCGCAAGGAGATCTACTTCTATCGTGGCCACGCAATCTTCGCCTCGAGCAATCTGCGGCGCGAGACCTTCGGCGATTGGCTCGTCTCGAAGGGGCTGATCTCCCGCGAGCAACACGAGACCTGCCTCGAGACGATGCTCGATCGGCAGTGTCGCTACGGCGAGGCGCTGGTCCAGCTGAAGTTCTTTTCGCACCAGCAGCTCTTTCAGTACCTCAAAGAGCAATGTCGCGACCGAATCGTCGACACCTTCCAGTGGCGCAGCGGTCGCTACAAGCTCTCGGTGGACGAGTCGGTCGTCGCCGAGGTGCCGATGTACGAGCTCAACATGGTGGCGATGATCGCCGAGGGCGTGATGCGCTTCGCGCCGCTCGGCAACCTGCTCGTCCAGTTCAACAACGTCTTCGCGCACTTCGTCAATCGCAAGCCGAACTTCTACAAGTTCCTCGCTGATCTCGACGAGTATCACCTCTTTCAACGCATGCGCCGCCACTTGCAGCGCGCCCCGTCCGTGCGCGAGCTCGTGGTCAGCGGTGATTACGATTTGATCTCGTTGCTCCGCGGTCTGAAGATGCTGCTGGTCCTCGACATGATCTCTCTCGACCAAGAGCGAAGCGACGAGTCGATGATGCGCGATCAGCTGCAGTTCGTGCCCTCTGACACCGCGCCGCTGCGGGACTCCCGTCTGGAGGACGATCTCGAGATCGAAGACATTCTCAAGGACTACCTCCGCCTCAAGGAGGCGAATTTCTTCGACCTCTTCGAGCTCCCCCCAGACTGCCCCGAGGAACAGGTCAGACAGCGCTTCGAAGAGCTCCGAGTCGCCTGGGACCCGACGCGATTTCCGCAGATTACCGACCGCAAGGTGCTCGGAAAGATCCGCGAGATCCACCAGAAGATCGCCCTCGGTTACCGCGTCTTGATGAACCAGAACAGTCGGCGCCGGTACAGCCGCTACGTCGACCACTCCGATACCTTCGACCACAAGGAGATCATCTCGGGCGAGGTCGCCTTCCTCAAGGGCAAGAAGGCTCTCGAAACGCGGGATTTCCCCGTCGCGCTGCGCTTCTTCGAGGATGCGGTGAAGTCGAACCCGGGCGAGTCGGATTTCATCGTCTACCTCGGCTGGTCGACGTTTCTGCACAATCCCGGTGACCTCGACAGCCTCAAGGAGGCCGTCTCGTGGATGAAGAAGGCGCTGGTGTTGAATCCCGAGTCCGCCGACGCGTACTATTTCCTCGGCCTGATCGCCCTCAAGACCGGTAAGGGCAAGTACGCTCGGCGCTATCTCCAGAAGTGCCTCGTCCTCGACGAGAATCACCAACCAGCTCGCAAAGCTCTCACCTCCCTCGAACGCTGAGCGCTCCGTCGAGTTTCGGCCCCAGCCTGGATGCGGCTTGACTTACGGCCTGGTTTCGTTAGTATAGGGCAGGTTCCACCTGGATAGAATGATGAAACCAGCGCTACTCCTACTCCTAGCTTCGTTTTTCTGGATTCCCATCGGATGTGGGGGCAATCTGCGTATCGAACCTCTGATCGGCGAGGATCCCGCGGTCGTCAAGTTCATTCGCAGCAAGTACCCAGCCAAGAAGAACATTCAGGGCTTGCAACGGCTCGTCGGAATCGTCTACCGAGCGTTCGCCCAGAAAGACTTTGCTACGGTCTACCGCAACCTTTCGACACCGACGCGCGCCTATCTCGACGAAGTCGCGACATTTCGCGGCCTCAAGGCGACCGATGTCCTCCGTATGGGAAAGCTGCCCAAAGAGCGTTCGAAAGACGCCGAGTGGGAAGAGGTCGACATGCTCGCCTGGGTGCTGATGCACGATCTGCAACAGGTCACCTCCGAGCTGAGCGGCGTCAGCGAAAAGTCGAAGGATCTGAACGAAGAAATCGTCTTCCTGGTCGATGCGCAGAGCAATTTCAAGCCGCTGCGTCTCTACCACGAGCGGGATGGTTGGAAGCTACATCCGGCACCCCGTCGCTAGCGCCTCATCGGTGCTCGATACGACAACCTGTGTAGCGGCATAGCCTGGAGCCATCGTCATGATACTAGCACAGAGCAAGTCGGGGCGCCGGTTCGTGGGGCGCCTCGATTGCGGCAGCGACTTTCACGAGTCGATCAAGCGGATCTGCGAACAGCACGAGATCAAATGTGCCGAGATTCGCGCGATCGGCGCGTTCTCGAGCGTGTCACTCCAGGATTTCGACCAGGATCGCAAGAGCTTCAAGGCGTTGCAGCGCCACAAGGAGCCCTATGCGGTGCTCTCGCTGCACGGCAACATCTCGTCGAACCGCGATGAAGAGCTCTCGATCGTCGCCCACGCCACCCTCAGCTGGGAAGATCGCGGGCGCGCCAATGTGATCGGCGGTCGCCTGGTCGAGGCGCGGATCTACGTGCTCGAGTTCGTCCTCGA
>JAGQJP010000738.1 GCA_020430585.1 Myxococcales bacterium
TCGTGATCGCCGCGGTGATCGTTGTCTTCATGCTCCCCATATCGGAAGAGCCTCGCGTCGGGAAAGTGGGTACATCTCGGGGGTCGCCGTATCATTAAAAAAAAACCTTTCTCTTCCTGATCCAACGCGGTCTCGCGGCGGGGATCACGATCTATGCCCCGGCGATCATCCTCTCGTCGATCCTCGGGTGGTCCCTCAACACGACGAACCTGGTGATCGGCGTGGTCGTGATCCTCTATACCGTATCGGGTGGGACCAAGGCGGTCAGCGAGACCCAGAAGCAGCAGATGGTCGTGATCATGGCGGGGATGCTGATCGCCGCGCTGATCGTCGTCTTCAAGCTCCCCAAAGAGGTCTCGCTCTCGAACGCCACCGCCGTCGCGGGCGCTCTCGGGCGGATGAACGTGATCGACTTCTCCTTCGACCTGCAGAACCGCTACAACATCTGGTCCGGCTTGGCGGGCGGCTTTTTCCTCGCCCTCGCCTACTTCGGCACCGACCAGTCGCAGGTGCAGCGCTATCTCTCGGGGCGCTCGATCACCGAGAGCCGCCTCGGCCTCTTGTTCAATGGCCTGTTCAAGATTCCAATGCAGTTCCTGATCCTCTTCATCGGCGTGCTCGTCTTCGTCTTCTACCTCTTCGTCAAGCCGCCGATCTTCTTCAACACGCCCGCGCTCGAGCGGCTCCGCCAGACGACCCACGCGGGAAAGCTCGTCGAGCTCGAGACCCGCTACGAGCGCGACTTCGAAAAGCAGAAGCAGGCGACCCTCGCCTTTCTCGCGGCGCGCACGAAGGGATCGCCCGAGCTGGCGCAGCGACGCGTCGAGCTGAAGAGAGCCCACGACGAGATCCAGCGGACCCGACTGGCGACCAAGGCGCTGATCCGCCGCGCCCTGCCGCGTGCCGAGACGAAGGACTCGGATTACGTCTTCATCACCTTCATCATCTCGATGCTGCCAGCGGGGCTGATCGGTCTACTCTTGGCGGTGATTCTCTCCGCGGCGATGAGCTCGACGGCGAGCGAGCTCTCGGCCCTCGGCTCGACGACGACGGTCGACTTCTATCGGCGCGTCTTCAAGCGCGAAGCCACCGATCGTCACTATCTCGTCGCCTCGAAAGCCTTCACCGTGCTTTGGGGGCTCGTCGCGCTGAGCTTCGCCACGTTTGCCTCGTTGATCGACAACCTGATCCAGGCGGTGAACATCCTCGGCTCGATCTTCTACGGCACCGTCCTCGGGATCTTTCTCGTCGCCTTTTTTCTCAAATGGGTCGGCAGCCGCGCGGTCTTCATCGCCGCGCTCGTCGCCCAAGCCTCGGTGCTCGTGCTCTTTTTCAGCTCCTCGATCGGGTTTCTCTGGTACAACGTCGCCGGCTGCCTGACCGTGATGCTCGTGGCCGCGCTGCTCGAACCGATTCTTCGGAAATCCACGAGCTGACGGGCGCGTCGCGATCCGCCCGAAAAATTGACGAGACCAGCGACGTTTTCACTCGAAGCGCGACGAAAGGCTAGCCAGCGCACCACGTTGGATCTACACTGACGCTGATCGACGAACACGGTGGCAGACGAAGGGAGCCTGGCACGGGGTCCGGCAGGGGGAGTCGTTTCCGTGGTCGTTTGTTGCGCTCCACTCCGGAGCGAAAGGATCGGTATGACCAACATCGTGCTGGACATTGTCGAACGCCAGGTGAAATCCTGGCAGAAGCAGCGAAACAGCGCCAAAACCACCCGCGCGCTGCCCGCCCATTTCGCGCAGAACATCACGATCTCGCGACAGTTCGGCGCCGGAGGGCTCGCGCTCGCCCAAGCGCTCGGTCAGCGTTTGGGCTTCAGCGTTTGGGACAATGAGCTCGTGCAGGCGATCGCCGTCGAGACGGGCGCCAGCGAGAAGATTCTGCGGGCCCTCGACGAGCACCATCGCGGCGGAATCGAAGACGCCGTCCAGGGGATGCTCCTTGGGAGCACCTACACGCGGAGCGCCTATCTCGAACGCATGATGAAGCTGATCACGACGATCGCCGCCCACGGAAACAACGTGATCGTCGGACGTGGATCGCAGTACGTCGTCGCCGAGGCACTCCACGTACGTGTCGTCTGCCCACTCGACATTCGCGTGACCCGGTACGCCGAAAAGACCAGCCTCTCGACCCGCGAGGCGCTCGAAGAGATCAAGCGCAACGACGCCGATCGACAGGCGTTTCTCCGCCAGCACTACAATCAGGACAACTCGAACCCCGAACACTACGGGCTGGTGGTCAACACGGGCGTCTTTTCCATCGAAGAGCTGACCGATCTCATCGCGAGCGTCTACACGGCGAAATATGCCGACAAGGCGCCCCAGCCGCTCCAACGCTGAGATCCACGCGATCTCGGAACGTCATCGCGGCGATCGGAAGAGCTGTTCGAGAGCGCCCTGCTCGATCGGCTCGCCGACGTAGGAGCCCTGTAACCTGTCGCAGCTCAAGCGGCCGAGGCGCTCGACCTGGTCGTGGTTCGTCACGCCATCGGCGCCGACGACGAAACCGAGGCGGTGGGCGAGATCGATCATCGCGCGAACGGCGGGCTCGCCCCCATCGTCCAGCGTCGCCGTCAACCCGGCGTGGATCTGGAGCGCATCGAGGGGCAGCCGATGCAGATGCATCAACGCCGATGACCCGGCACCGAACTCTCCGATCTGCAGCCCGACGCCGAAGCGCCGCAGCTCGGGCAGCGCGCGCATCGCCTGCGGAGCGTCGAGCATCAGCGAGCTCTCGCGAATATCCAGGCAGACGTTTTGGGGGGCCATCCCCGTTTCGCTCGACAGGCGCGTCAACTGTTGGACGAGATCGGTGCCGTCGAGCTGCTCGCTGGCGACGTTCACGATCAGCTGTACACCGCTGAGGACGGGCAATCGTTCGCGCCAGGCGGCGAAGTTGCGAAATGCCCGGTCGAGCAGCTGGGTCCCGAAGTCCACCGCGAGCTTGCACGCCTCGGCAACGGCGAGGCACTCGCGGTGCGCGTCCGCCTCGAGCCCAAGCGAGCGTGTGAGCTGTGCCTCGAGCGCGATGACGCGACCGTGGCGCCGATCGAGCACGGGCTGATAGCACAACAGCAGCGTCTTGTGCTCGAGCGCGTGGCCCAACGCGACCTCGAGCGAGGTCGGAGTCGTCGTGCTCTCGTGCACACCCGCGTCGAAAATCGCGAACCGCCCACCACCACCCGCTTTTGCCTCGTACATCGCGACATCGGCGTCTCGTAGCAGCTCGTCCGCCGAACGGGCGGGGCCGTCGCTGAAGGCGATCCCGAGCGATGCTCGCACCACCAGCCGCTGACCTGCGACATCGAGGGGCTCGGCGAGGACGCGGGAGATCCGATCGGCGACGATCACCACGTCGGAGGTGCGCTCGACGTCGACGAGCAGCACGGCGAACTCGTCGCCGCCAATACGCGACACGGTATCGCACTCGCGCACGCATGTTTCGAGGCGACGAGCGACGCTGACGAGCACCTGGTCGCCAGCCGAGTGACCGTAGGTGTCATTGATCGTCTTGAAGCGATCGACGTCGAGGAAGATCAACGCGAACCGCGAGTCCGAGCGGCGCCGCTGCTGCACGAGGCAACGTCCGATGCGATCGAGCAACAGCACCCGGTTCGGCAGGTTGGTCAGCGCGTCGTGGTGCGCGGCGACCCAGAGGCGCTCCTCGACGGCCTTGCGCTCGGTGATGTCGGTCTGGGCGCCCGCGACGACGCGGACCCCGTTTTCGTCTTGTTGAGCGAGACCGCGTCCGTGCATCCAGAGGTAGTGACCGTCGCGATGCGCGACGCGATACTCGCAGGAGAAGCTGTCTCGGGCTCTCTTTGCCACCAGGCCGAGCTCGCCCAGAAGGCGTCCGCGATCGTCGGGGTGCACGAGGCGAATCCAGGCACCGATCTCCGAGTCGATCGCCTGATGCTCGAAGCCGAGCATTCGCGCCCAGTGGGAGGAGAAATAGGCGCGGTTGGTTTCGGTGTTCCACTCCCACAGGCCGTCGACGCTCTCGGCAAAGGAGACCGCGCGTTGATGGAGCTGGATCCGAAGCTGCGTGGTCTTGCGCTTGATCCGCCCCGGGCGCATATGGCAAACCGCGAACCGCTGCCCGAGCCATGCAATCGGCCGAGTCCGCGCATGAAAGGGCTGATCGCCCTCGCCGACGACCGAATGCTCGACGCCTTCGCTCCCCGGCGCTAGCGACTCGAGATTCTCGGGAAGCAACGAGGGGGAGATCCGCGACCCGACCAGGACACCGAAGGATTTCTGGGCAGCCACGTTGGCAAAGAGCGCCAGATGCCGCTCCTGGTCGTACATCACCAATGGGTGCGGCGTATCGAGGGTGACGTCGGCCGCCCCGATGGACACGTCGCCCTGGACGCTCATGAAGGCCTGGGCCAACGCGCTCTCGCGAGCTCGAAGCTCGGCGACGAAACGCTCTCGATCGCAGCGGGCGGAGAAGCCGCCAACCAGCAACCCTCCCCTGACGTCGCCGTTGGCATAGATCGCGACGACGGCAACCTCGGACGGCGCTGACTGGACCGCTGACACGGCAGAATCTCCGTTCTTCGGTCCCTTTGGCCGCGCATCGCGCGCGTCGCGCGTCGGCACCCTCGACGCACCCTCGACGAACTCGACGTGGGCCCCCGCGCGAAGCCCTCCTCGCCCGGTCGAGTCGTCGATGGCGGGAGGTGGAACGCCCGCTGGCGTCATCAGGGACTCGATCGCGAGATCGGTGACGACGGCGTCCCCGCTACTCGATTGGAGTGTGATCGAGGCGGCGCGCGTCGCGCCGATCTCGGTGCAGAGCTCCGCCGTGAGCGCGACGAGCTGCTGGCGCGCCAATGGGCTGACGCCTGCCCTGGAGCGACCGGCGGCGTCGGGCTGTGAGGGTCTCCCCAGGCTGCCCCCTCGTCTGGATGTGGTCAATCTCATCGAGTTGCGACCCGACGACGCCTAGAAGTCTACGTACTTCTAGTGCTTATGTCTCTAGAGTAGCAGAGAATCGTGACCAGAATGTGTCGCAGTTTTGAGAATATTTTCAAACTTCACGTAACATTCGGGATTTACTGACCGTGAACGGGGATTCAGGCCGCCGACTGGGACGAGGAGGATTGCTTTTGTTGCCGAAGCCGTTCTTGGTGATCGAGGATCGTCTTGCGCACGCGAATCTTTTTCGGGGTCACCTCGACCAGCTCGTCGTCTTCGATCAGCTCGAGGGCCGTTTCGAGGCTCAGCACCTTCGGCGGTGTGAGCCGTAGCGCGTCGTCCGCCCCCGCCGAGCGAATGTTCGTCAGGTGCTTCTTCTTGCAGGGATTGACGATCAGGTCGTTGTCCCGGTTCTGCAACCCGACGATCTGCCCGGCGTAGACCGGCACCGCGGGGCCGTGGAAGAGCGTTCCGCGCTCCTGAAGATTGTAGAGGGCATACGACGTCGTATCGCCGGGCTCCTGCACCACCATGGCCCCGTTCTGCCTCCCTGGTGTCTCGCCGCGGTAGCGTCCGTAGTGGTCGAAGTTGTGGTACATCACGCCCGTGCCGCGCGTGTCGGTGAGGAACTTGTTGCGAAAGCCGATCAGCCCGCGGCTCGGGATCATGTAGCGCATCCGCACCGTGCCGTCGTCGTTGTTCTGCATCTCTTGCATCTCGCCCTTGCGCTCGTTGAGCTTTTCGATCACCCCGCCCGAGTGCTCGGCGGGCACGTCGATCACCAGCTCTTCGATCGGCTCGAGCATCTGGCCGTCGCTCTCGCGTAGGATCACCTTTGGGCGACCGACACAGAGCTCATAACCTTCGCGCCGCATCGTCTCGATCAGGATCGCCAGGTGCAGCTCGCCCCGACCCGAGACGATGAAGGCGTCGGCGGTTTCGGCGGCCTCGACGCGGAGCGAGACGTTGTGCTCGAGCTCTTTCTCCAAGCGCTCGCGGATCTTGCGCGACGTCAGAAACTTGCCGTCCTGCCCCGAGAACGGTCCGTTGTTGATCGAGAAGCGCATCGAGATCGTCGGCTCGTCGACGGCGATCATCGGCAGCGGATTCGGGCTCTCGATGTGGCAGACCGTCTCGCCGGGCAGCACGCCACTGAGGCCGGCGACGATCACGATGTCGCCCGCCGTCGCCTTCTGCACCTCTACGCGCTCGAGGCCCTTGAACCCGAGCAGCTTGGTCACCTTCGCCTCGGTCGTCAGCCCTTCGCGCCGACAGAGAAGGACGCGCTGGTTGAGGGCGATCTCGCCGTCGTAGATCCGCCCGATCGCCAAACGTCCGAGGTAGTCGCTGTAGTCGAGGGTCGCGACCTGCATTCGCAGCGGCGCCTCGAGTCGGCCGTGGGGCGGATCGACATGGCTCAGCACCAGATCGAGAAGGGGCGTCAGATTCGTTCCCGGTTTCGGCGGTCGGACCGCATCGAGCACCCCCGAGGCATACCCATCCCGCGCCGAGGCGTACATCACGGGAAAATCGAGCTGCTCGTCGCTGGCGTTGAGCTGGACGAAGAGGTCGAAGACCAGGTTGAGCACGGTATCCGGGCGCGAGTCGGGGCGGTCGATCTTGTTCAAGACGACGATCGGACGCAACCCGAGCGCCAGCGCTTTGCGCAGCACGAACTTGGTCTGGGGCATCGGCCCCTCGAAGGCATCGACCAAGAGCAGCACCGAATCGACCATCCGCAACACACGCTCGACCTCGCCGCCGAAATCGGCGTGGCCCGGCGTATCGACGATGTTGATCCGATGGCCGCGATAGTGGATCGCCGTGCACTTGGAGACGATCGTGATCCCGCGCTCGCGCTCGAGATCGTTCGAATCCATCGCGCGATCGGCAAGCTCGCGATGCTCGGCGACGCTATGGGTCTGTTTGAGAATGCCATCGATCAACGTCGTCTTGCCGTGGTCGACGTGGGCGATGATCGCGATGTTACGTATATTTTCGAGTTGCATCGATTCGTTCCATGGAAAAGCGTCTGGTCAAATCGCCAGCACGGGCGTGTTGGGGGCACTGTGTAGCACAGCGATCGACGCATGTCACGTGGTTTTCCCGTCAGGCTTGAATTTCCCGCGGCGATCGGCATGATGGAAGCTATTGGAGCGCACGATTTGACATCGATTCTACGCATCCTCACCTGGAACGTTTACGGGCGAGCTCGGTATGTGAACACGCGAGTGCCTGCGATCATCTCCGAGATCGGTCGCGCAAACGCCGACGTCGTCTGTCTGCAAGAGGTCGCGCCCTGGATGGCGAAGCGACTCCATCGCGATCCGACGCTGCGCCGAACCTATCGCTTCATCGCCTCCAAACGGCTGTTCTACCTGCGTGGCGCACTGCTGATCCTCTCACGCTGGCCGACCAAGGGGACGAGCTATCTGCCCTTCAACCGTGGGATGTATGGGCGCGGCGCCTTGGCGGCCAAGCTCGAGGTCCCCGGCTTCGGACCGCTCGTCGTCGCGACGACCCACCTCGTCAGCTTTCTCGAGAGAAAGCGCGTGCGAGCGGCCCAGCTCAAGAAGACGCTGCAGTGGCTCGCCCCCTACGACGACGTGATCCTCGCGGGCGACTTCAACTTCGGCGACGGAGAACAACCGGCGACCTCCGTGCTCGATCCGCGCTACCGCGATCCCTGGCCCGCTCTGCACCCCGGTCAGCCCGGCTTCACCTGGAACCGAGAGGCGAGCTGGTTGACCCGCGTCAACTCCTTTCGAGGCGAGAAGAGCCGCCGGCTCGATCGCATCCTCGTCCGCTCGCCGCGGCTCGTGCCGACGGCGATCGAGCTGCGCGGAACCGAGGCGATCACCAGCCGACGCCCGATTCTCCACCCCTCGGACCACTTCGCCCTCCTCGCCAGCCTGCGGATCGCGGCGGGCCCGGGAAAACCACGATGATCGAGTGGATCGGCGCGGTGGCCGGGGCGACGCTGTTCGTCCTCGGCGGGGGGCTGCTCTGGCGCGCCCGACGGCGGGAGCGGGAGATCTATCGGCAGATCGTGACCCCGCTCTTACAGGCACGCCGCGGTTTCGAGAACCCCCGCGTCGTTCGCCGCTACGGCCCCGAGCCAGAGGTGATCCTCCGCGGTCGCTTCCACAATCGCAACTTCGAGGCGGCGGTGAAGATCTTCATGCGGGAGCGGCGCGCGCGCTTGCAGATCACCCTCGACGTGCCCCAGGTCTTCGCCCTCGAGATCCGCCGCAAGGGCACCAACCGAGGGCGGATCGTCGCCTCCCTCGCCGTCGACCACGGGCGGATCGACAAGCGCTACCAGGTCAAGGCGGACGACACCTTTCAGGCGCTGATCCTGCTCAACCAAGAGAAGATTCCGAACCTCCTCGACCAGCTCTTCAGCGACGCCCTTCAACTGCTCACCCTCAAACGCGGAAAGCTGGTCGCGACCTATTACGCCAAGACGCTCGCGGAGGTGGTCGAGCGCGAGACGGTGCCGTTCCACATCACGCTGCTCGCCTGGCTGACCGAAACCATGCTGCAGATCGAGCTCACCAAGGGGCCGAAGAACTCGGCTGCTGCGCTCGAAGACGTCTTCTGCCCCTTCTGCCGCTCCCCGCTGCTCGACGCCGAGACGACCGTCGACGATCTCGTCGCTTGCTTGAAGTGCGGCGCCCCGCATCACCGCGAGTGCTGGGACGAGAACGCCACGTGCAGTGTCTTCGGCTGCGAGGCGCGGGTCGATGAGTGCAAGGCGCTACAGCGTTGAACGGCCGGCACGATGCGGGCAGCGCCGATACGAACGCGTTTCGCGGCGGTCCTATGGAGCGATCTCGAGGTCAGCCGAGGTGCGCGGTAGAATGCGGTATACCCCGAAGCCGTACGTCACGACGCCGCGCAATTTGCTGAGCTTGGTGTTGGGCGCGGGCCAGCTCGTGGTCTGACCGTAGGGGCGCAGATCGTCGTCGAGATGGCAACCCTCGAGCGTGTCGATTTGGCCGAAGCTTCCTTCGGCGACGTTCGAGTACA
>JAGQJP010000739.1 GCA_020430585.1 Myxococcales bacterium
AGAACATCTCACGCGGATCTTCGATCCCTTCTTCACGACCAAGGGAACAAAGGGCACCGGGCTCGGCCTGGCCGTGGTCTGGGGCATCGTCGATGAGCACGGTGGCACGATCGAGGTCACGAGCGAGCTCGGGTCGGGAACGTGCTTCACGATCCGGCTGCCGCTAGCGGGTCGGAGTAGGGACGATGGCGCACGAACGTGACATTCTTCTGATCGACGACGAAGAGGTCGTCGTGAGCGCGATGGGGAAGCTGCTCTCCCTGGAGGGCTTCCAATGCGATGGCGCGCTGACGGGCAAGGCCGGGCTGGACAAGCTCGCCAAGCGCCGCTTCGGAGCGATCCTCACCGACCTGATGTTGCCCGACATCTCGGGCCTCGAGCTGATCGAGATCATCGTCGATCGCTGGCCAGCGACGCCGCTGATCGCGATGTCGGGGTACGCCACCACCGAGAAGGCGGTGGAGACGATCCGCCGCGGAGCCTTCGACTTTCTGCCCAAGCCCTTCGACATCGAAGAGCTCCTCGGAGCGATCGCCCGAGCCAGCCGCTTTGCCGAGCGCAGCGCTGCAGACGATGGCGAGCCACGCCTCGAGCGGCGTTATCGACTGGGCCTGCACGCCTGGGTCGAGCTCGACCGCGACGGCTCGGTGACGCTCGGTGCGGACGTGAGCTTCGAGGGTACGATCGGTGCGATCACTGCGCTGGAGTTACCGATCGTGAACGAAGCGCTCAGCCAAGGCGCCGTCCTCGCCCGCGTCGAGAGCGACGGACTGATCCACAGCGTGCGCAGCCCGCTGGGAGGGCGTGTGATCGAGAAGAACCCGGCGCTCGAGTCGAACCCTGGTTTGCTCGATAGCGATCCGCTTTTCGGCGGATGGTTGGTGCGGATGATCCCCACCGACCTGAATGGAGAGCTCGAGAAGCTCTCGAAAACATGAGCCCCCGACGGCAACCACGGGGCTTTCGAGGCCGTCTCTGGAGGATATCATGGTGATCATCATCGTCGTCGTCACGGTCGCCGCCATCATCGTCGTCGATCTCGCCCTGCGCCTGATCATGAACAAGGTGCGCGCCGCCAAGACGCGCAAAGAGCGGGAGGCAGCCCTGGATACGGGGCTCCGGCTCAATCTCACCGTCAGCGAGGCCAAGAGCCTCAAACGCGTCGAAGTGCCCGAACCGAAGGCGCGCATTTTGGCGGTCGACGACGAGTCGGTGATCCTCGACAGCTTCCGCAAGATTCTGGTGCTCGCCGGGTACTCCGTCGACACCGTCGAGTCGGGACCCGAAGCGCTCGGCCTCGTCCGCACGGGGAACTACGACTTCGTCTTCACCGACCTGAAGATGCCCGAGATGGACGGGCTCGAGGTGACGCGCGCCGTCAAGCATCTGCGCCCCGACATCGACGTGATGATCATCACGGGCTACGCCACGGTCGAGACCGCCGTCAATGCGATGAAGTGCGGGGCGATGGACTACGTGGAGAAACCCTTCACCGAAGACGAGCTGGTCAACTTCGCCAACGCCTCCTTGATCCGACGCCAAGACCGTATCGAGCGGCAGATCACGCCGAAGGTCAACCTGATCACGCCGTCCCACGGCCCCTCCCCCTCCAAGCACGAGTTCAACGTGCCCCTCGGCGTCTTCGTCTCCGAGGACCATACCTGGGTGAACATCGAGCTCAACGGCGCGCTGCGAATCGGCCTCGACGACTTCGCCAGCAAGTTGATCGGCCCGATCGACGACGTCGCGCTGCCGCGGCCGAAGACGGTGGTCAAGAAGGGCGATCCGCTCTTCACGATCCGTCAGGGAGAGCGTGAGATCACGCTCCCCTCGCCGGTCAGCGGCACGGTCAGCTCGGTCAACAGCGAGCTCCACGACAACGCCGAGCTGATCGAGCGAAATCCCTACGAGCACGGCTGGATGTGCTGCGTCGAGGCGACGAACCTTCACGACGACCTACGACCGCTGCGAATCGGCGCCGAAGCCCTGAGCTGGTATCGCGAGGAGATCGACAAATTCATGGCGATCGCCGAGGTCGAGAGCGCTCCCGAAGCCGTCGTGCACACCGAGACGGGCCCGCCGAAACCGCGGGCGGCGGTGATGAGCGACAAGGTCTTCCAGACCTTTTCGAAGACCTTCCTCCACGCCCCCGACGTACGCCACTGACGGTCCCCTGGCCCAGGCTCACGGAAAAAGATCCCGCACCAAGGCCCATACTCGCGCTATACTGAGCCAATGGGATCATTGAACCACTGTGGAGGCTTTAGATGAAACAAGTGCTCAAACTTGCGCTCGTCATGCTGATCGCGCTCTCGAGCGCGAACGCCTGGGCTCAGGCCTGCGACTTCGACGAGGACTGCTTACCCGACGAGATCTGCGACGCGGGATTCTGCGCGGTGCCCGACGTCGTTGTCAGCGGCGACTGCGTGGACGACTTCGATTGTGGCTCGGGCGATATCTGTGACGGTGGCGTCTGTGTGCCCGACGGCGGAACGGTCGTCGTCGGTGACGGGACCTGCGTCGATGACCTGGACTGCGCCGAGGGCGACTTCTGCGACGGCGGGATCTGCGCCCCCGATGGCGGCACGGTCGTCGTCGACGATGGTGGCACCGGCGGCACGACGGTCGTCGCCCACAGCGACTGCGCTCTCGTGCGTGGCGTGACAAGCGCCGGGGGACGCAGCGCGATGCTCGTACTGCTCGTGCTCTTCGCCGCCTTCTTCCTCAGCCGGATGCGGAGCTCCCGCTCGCTCGGCTGACGCGCCACGCCGCTCTCCGACGCCGCACCCGCTCGTGGCCGTCCTATTTCTTCGGAATCTGCTGGGCCCAGGAGGCGATCTTCGCTGGAACCGCGTCGACGAAGCTGTTGGTTGACATCGTGTACTGGTGATGTCCGAGATCTTTGACGTAAAAGAGGGTCAGATCCGTCTTCTTGCGCAGGATCGGCTCGAACTTCTTCACCGCGTCGACGGGGCAGATCATGTCGTTTTCGCCGTTGATGTAGAGCACCGGCACGGGCAACGAAGCGAAGGTGGTCGGTAGACCCGCTGTCAGCTTTTCGAGGCCCTTGTGAAAGGCGAGGGGCACGCCGATGACCAACCCTTTTGCAGGGAATTTGCCGTCGTCGATCATCTTGAACACCTTGGGATAGGCCGTCTTCATCTTCGTCAGCATCTGCACGGTCTGCTCGAGCCGCTTGCGCTGCGAGGGCAGCATGATCGGGCTGTTCTTGAGCACCTTGCTCATCGCCTTCAGCTGCACGTCGGCCTGATGGATCAGATGCTCCCGATAGGGCAGAATGATCGGCGCCACGAGGACGACGCCCGCCACCGACTTGCCAGCGATGATATCCTTGACGTAGGCCCCAGCGATGCTGTGGCCCAGAAAGAAGATCCGCTTGGTGTCGACCTCTTTTTGGCGCGTCAGAAAATCGAAGGCCGCGCGGCCGTCGTCGATCGGCTGCTGCGCGGTGAGCTGGTGCACCGTCTCGAGCGTCAACAGCCCCTTCTTCTTCATCGTGTAGGTACGCTTGTCGTAGCGCAAGACGGCGAACCCCGCCTTGACGAGCGCCCGGGAGATCTCGAGATAGGTCCGAAAGGTCATCCCGCCCTGCGTGAACTCGCCGTCGCGATTCTGGTTACCCGAGCCATGGACGATGAAGAACGCGGGAACCTTCTTTCCGCCTTTGGCGGCGAGGGGAACGGTGAATGTTCCCTCGAGCTTGATCCCCGTGCTCTGGAAGGTGACCTCGCGTTCGCTCAGCTGACCAGCGGGCCGTTTCGTCGGAGGCGCCGTCTTTTTTGGCGCTGGTGGCGAGCTCTTTTTGGTGATCGTCCCTGCGTCGTCACGTCCGCTCGGACCGGGTCCGCTCTTCTTGTCGCACCCCCCGACCCATAGAAACACACCGACGATACCGACCCAAGCCAATCGCTGCGCCATGATTGTCTCCTTGACGTGGAAGGGATGATCCGGCGCGAGCCACGAGAACCCGCGCCGAACGTGAGAGCTCGAGCAAAAAACCGGATGCAGCCAGCCTCACTTGGCGTCGCGGCACTTCTTCGAGCAGGACATGATGTCATTGGCGTTCTTGGCGTCGTCGACACATTTCCCGTTGCATTCGTAATACTTCGGCTTGTCTTTCTTCTGCTTCTCGCTTTTCTCGACGCAGGCTTTGACCATCGAGTCCAAGCCCCCGCTCTTTTCGATGAATTTCTTCATCATCGGTTCGTCCTTCATCAGGTTGTAGGCCTTCTCGCAGCGCGCTTTGTCGCTTTTTTTGCACCCGACCATCCCAAACCCGAACAGAGCCATCGCCACGGTCATGATTACTAGCTTACGCATCGCTAAACTCCTCGTCTCGCATCCGGCCAACGTCGACGCCCGAATCCTCAGGGACCGCACTCTGGCTGGCGTTCGTTGTCGACCTTCTCGTTCCGCCACGGGACTGGCGCCCTGTGCGCCATGTCCGATACCGGCGGATTCTACATCACCGTCTCCAAGAGATCGAGCGTTTCTTGTCATACCGTCGGGGGCCGCGTCCAGTCACAGCGTGAGCTGGGTGACCTCGACGATCTGTTTGCGTTGCTTGAGGACGAGGTTCTTCTCGATGATCTCTTGGCGTGGCGTGCCGGCGTTGACGATGATCGTGACGTGGGCGTGGGTCTCGTTGCCCAGCACGTTCGAGCGGTGGCCGTAGAACTGGAGCTTGATGGCGTAGCGCCCCTTGGGGCCGCTCTTGTTCTCGTAGCGCTCGGGGC
>JAGQJP010000740.1 GCA_020430585.1 Myxococcales bacterium
AAATGAGGCGACGACCCGCGCGACGGCGTCCTGGACCGCGCTGTTCTTGGTCGCGCGGAAGACCTTCTCCAGCTCGTCGATCGCCGTCGTCGCCCGGAGCGCCCCGATCGCCTCGATCGCCGCGATCCGCTGTGCCGCGTCGCGGCCCTCCTTGGCGACCTTCAGCAGACAGGCGAGGTGCGCGTCACCGCGCAGGCGCTGGAGGATGAGGAACGTCGAGAGCGGTCGATCGCGCTCCGGCAACCCACAGAGCTTTCCGCCGATCGCGATCAGCCGCGCTCGTAGCTTGGTGTCGCGCAGCGCGGTTCGGGGAAGCGCGGAGACGATCGCCTCGGCTCCCGCGCGCCATTCGCCGAGCTCGATCCGCGCGACGCCCTCGTAGAGCGAGAAGAGCGGCTGCGGAGCGAGCGATTGAGCTTCGCGGAACATTCGCAGCGCGAGCTTGGCGCGACCGCGCTGCAACAGCTCGAGTCCGGTCTGAAATCGGCGCGCCGCTTCGGTCGGGTTCGCGAAGCTGGGCGAGGCGCACAGCAACGCGACGAGCACGAGGCTGGTGGCGATGATCCGGGAGTGAGTCGAAGTCATGTACGTTATGGTATAGTGTCCGGGATGCAGACGCAAACAAAGAGCTTCGCAGCGGCCTTGTGGCGGGCCGCCGCGGTTCTTGCCCTGGCGCTGTCGCCGTTCGGCTGCGGCGGTGGAAGCGGCCCACTCTCGGACGCTTCGGCGCAGGGTGACGCCCCGGGCGAGGTCGTCGTCGCGGACGCGGGATTCGACGATGCCGATTTGGCGCTGCTCGACGGCGAGATCGCGCCGCTCGACAGCGAGGTCGACCTCCCGGGATTGAATCCCTGTACCGCCGATCCCTTCGAACCGAACGACGAGGGTTCGACGGCGCCCCCATTGCCCGGCGGCAGCTCGGCCTGGCTCACGCTCTGCGCCCCCGAGGAGGATTGGTTCTCGGTCACGTTGAGTCGGGGTGAGCGAATCAGGGTGACGCTCCAGTTCGACCCCGCGCTCGGTTACCTCTCCGTCGAGCTGCTCGATCCCGCGGGAGATCGACTCGCCGTCGCACATCCGGTCCTCAGCGGCGCTCGGTTCGAGCTCAGCGCTCCGGCCAACGGCAGCTATTCGATCCGGGTGCACGCACCTCTGGGCGCGCCGAATCGATACCGCATCGTAACCGAACGCGTCGTCGATCCCTGCCCCGAGGACCCAGAGCCTCGCGGGACGCCCTCCGATGCGCTCACGCTGACCGACTCGCAGCCGCTCGACGGGACGGTGTGCGGCCTCAGCCCGGATTGGTTTCGCTTCGTGCCGTCGACGGGGAACGAATCGTTTCTGACGATCGACATCGGCAGCGGTGGCGGCGAGGTAACCCTCGATCTGTTCTCGGCGCTGGATTCGAATGGCGCGGCGCTCTCGACGCGCGTCCTCCGTCCCGGGCGGCAGATCGTCTCGCTTCCGCCGCGGGACGAGGGGTACTTCGTGCGCTTCTCCGGCTCACAGGAGACTCGGGCGAGCTATCGACTGTCGCTGCGCACCTCGAAACCCGGGCTCCTCGCCGTGCGCCGTTACGACGGTGTCGTACGCTATGCCGACCGACCGTTGACGCCCTCGGGGTACGGCCCGACCGTCTACGAGCCGCTTCCCTTCGTGCGGCTCCAGCTGGTTTGGGCGGAGCAACCCGTCTGGAGCGGCTCCACCGATGGTGACGGAGCGTTTCGTGCCGAGGTCCTGCTCGGGCTACAGAACGAGGTGTCGATTCGGGTCATCGCCAGCACGCAGAGCGCTGGGCTGACGGTCGCACTGCGTCCGACCGTCGGAGGGCCGGTGAGCGTCGTCGAGCGACCGCTGCCGATCGACCCGGGCAGCACGCCGCTCGAGATCGATCTCGCGGTTCTCGAAGGGGCGCCGATCTTCAACATCCTCGACCTCGCCCGGCGCTCCCTCGCGTTGATCGCCCCGCTCGGGCTCAGCGCGACCTACGACGCCCTCGACCTGATCTACGAAGAGGGCACGGTGAACCCCTGTATCACCTGCTACAACACGGGCCGCGTCTATATCTCGGGCAGTCTCGACGACCCCGACGCCTACGACGACGCGGTGATCGCCCACGAGGTCTGGCACTTCATCGAGGATGCCTACTCGCGCCGTGACACGCCTGGTGGCTTTCACGACGGAACGCGCACCGACCCCGCTCTGGCGTTCAGCGAGGGATTCGCCCACTTCTTCCAAGCCGTCGTGCGTGGCGAGTCGAACTACCTCGACTTTCGCAACGGTACGGTGCGCCGGTTCGTCCTCGATCCGGTGCTCGATCCCGAGAGCTTCGGCACCTCTGACGGCAGCGTCACCGGCTCGATCTCGGAAAACCTCGTCGATGCGGCGCTCTTCGGCCTCTATTCCGGTTCGGCAGCGCGCCTGCCGATACCCTACGAGATGTTGCTCTGGCCTCCCACGCTCGCATTTCGCCGGAGCGAGTTCGTCGACCGCGGTTGGTCTGGCGTGGACTGGCTCGACTACCTCGATGCGCTGCGCTGTCTGAAGATGGGCCTCGATCCGCTGATTCAATCGGTGGTCGTCGACGAGCGAAAGTTCCCCTACGATTTTGCCGGACCCGAGCAGTGCCTCGACCCGTGAGGATCGCGCTCGGAGGCCCCTCGGCCGCCGCTCAGAGCTTGTAGCCGAGGCTCCCACCGACGAACAAGACGTTGCGAAATCCACTCTCGATCGTGAACTGAAATCCGCGGTAGCGAAAGTTGAAGCCCAGCATCGCGTTGATCACGGGCCAAACCGGCGAGGGCAGCTTGCGTTTCGAGGTCGTCACGCTGCGCCAGTGCTGGCACTGAGAGACGGGCGCCTGACACGTCGGCAACACGTCGGTCGTGCGGACGGTGCCGAAGAGGACGCCGACGCCGATCCCGAGGCCCGCGAAGAGGCGGACGTAGCGGCCGATGTTCCAGGGCCAGACGAACGTCGCATCGACGGAGATGAAGTGCAGCCGCACACGGGCGAAGTCGGTCTCGCGGAAGGGTAGATCGATGCTGTCCGTGCTCGGGCCTCCGCGCAGCCAGTTCCCGTCGGGAAAGGAAAAGTTCGTGTAGTCGAGCGAGACCACGAGGTCGTAGCTGCCCTTGCGCTGCCAGACGAACTCGACGGCCGTGCTGAAGCTGTGGAGGTTCGGATGGACCGAAAAAAAGCGCGAGAGGATCGCGCCGGGTATGAAAACGTAGCGAGAACGCGCCTGGATGCGGTACCCTGGTGCGTTCTCGGGCGTTCGATAGAGCGAGCGCTCGGGTTTTGGCGGCTCGGGCTCGTCGTCTTTGACGATCTTGAGCCGTGTTCCCTCGTCTTTGTCGACACGGATACGAGTCCCTTCGTCGCGCTCGTCGATCACCTGCGCGAGCGCGTTCGTTGCCACGAGCAGCGCGAGGGCGAAGACGGCTGGGTAAAGTCGGCGTATCATGCGGCGTCGGTCCCCCCAATCGAGGGTCGGCTCGATCGATCGGTAGATACGAGGATAGCCGGGTCGTCGGCAAAAGTAAAATGGCGGGATTGGCCCCGCTGCAAAGGGGTTGACATCGCAGGCGCCAAGTGGTAATAGATCGGCCTTCCTGTGCGCAGACCCAGGATGTTATTGGTTTTTTTACGATTCTGCCGATATAGCACCGGCGCGCCGGTGATGAGATCTCGAGGAGGAACTATGGAACACGTAACGGTTAGCGCCGCGCGCCGGACCGAAGTCGGCAAGGGCGCCGCCCGCGAGCTGCGACGTCAGGGTTTGATTCCGGGCGTCGTGTACGGCGGGGAAGGCGACGCGATCGAGCTCAAGCTCGACCCGAAGCAGGTGGTGGCGATTCTCCGCTCGGAGAAGCGCACGAACACGATCGTCGAGCTCGACGTCGACGGCACCACGGCGAAGACGATGGTCAAAGATTTCCAAATCGACCCGCTTCGGCGCACGCTCAAACACGTCGATTTCTATCGCTTGACCCCGGGCAAGAAGGTCACCGTCAAAGTGCCGATGAGCTATGACAATACGCTCGTCGTCGCCAAGGCGGGCCACCAGCTGCGGACGTTCGAGCGGGAGATCAACATCCGCTGCTTGCCCGAAGAGATTCCGACGGCGGTGAGCCTCGACGTTTCGCAGATTCCGCTGGCGAAGAACTTCCTGATCAAGGATCTTCAGCTGCCCGCGGGTCTCGAAGCGGTATACAAGAACAACTTCGCCCTTGCCTTCATCAAGCCCGTCGTGATCGAGACCAAAGCGGTCGTGGCGGCGGCTCCGGTGAAGGGCAAGAAGAAATGAAATTGCTCGTCGGCCTGGGAAATCCGGGTCGTCAGTATCAAGGCAATCGGCACAACGTCGGTTTCATGGTGCTCGACGAGCTCGCTTCCCAGTGCGGAGCCAATTGGAGCAACCGTTTCGCAGGCGAGGTCAGCCGCGTCGAGTTGGACCGGGGACCGCTCTACCTCCTCAAACCCATGACGTACATGAACCGCAGTGGCGCGTCGGTTCAACCGATGGCTGCCTTCTACCGCATCGAACCCAGCGAGATCTGTGTCGTCCACGACGAGATCGACCTGCCGTACGAGACGTTGCGCGTGAAGATCGGCGGCGGACATGGGGGACACAACGGGTTGCGCGACATCATCCAGCGCCTCGCCTCGTCGGACTTCTTCCGCCTTCGCATCGGCGTTGGGCGGCCCCCTCACGGCGGGGATGCGGCGGATTTCGTGCTGAACGATTTCTCCTCCGACGAACGGATCACCCTCGAGCAGGTGGTCGAGCGCTCGATCGAGATTGTACGCTTTGCCCACGCCAACGGGCCGCGCAAGGCGATGAACGACTTCAATGGCAAAGGGTTACCTGGAACTGAAGCTGAGACTGTTCACTAGAGAGGGAGGATCATGGCAGGCCTAGAGAAGTTAACGTATATCGTGCCGGCAATCGCCGGTCTCGCACTGGTCTATGCGCTCTGGCGTAGCCTCTGGATCGCCAAAAAAGATCCGGGCACCGAGCGGATGCAAACCATTGCTGGCCACATTCGCGAAGGCGCGATGGCGTTTCTCGCCCGCGAATATCGCGTGCTGGCGATCTTCGTCCTCGTCGTCGCCGGATTGCTGGCGGTCGCCAACAATGGAAGGCCGGACAGCCATTGGCTGATCGCCGTCTCCTTCATTACCGGTGCCGTGGCGAGCGCGCTAGCCGGCTTCTTCGGCATGCGCGTTGCGACTCAAGCCAACGTTCGCACGACCAACGCCGCTCGAACCTCGCTTACTGAAGCGCTCTCCGTTGCATTCCATGGTGGCTCGGTGATGGGGATGAGCGTTGTCGGGCTCGGCTTGATCGGCCTTTCGGGCCTGTTCATCCTCTACTGGGAAGTGTTCGGCAACGAACCCGAGCAGATGAAGCGCGTGTTGACCGTCGTCACGGGCTTCTCGATGGGCGCGAGCTCGATCGCGCTGTTCGCCCGCGTCGGTGGCGGGATCTATACCAAGGCTGCGGATGTCGGCGCCGACCTCGTCGGCAAAGTCGAGGCCGGTATCCCCGAGGACGATCCGCGCAACCCCGCCGTCATCGCCGACAACGTTGGTGACAACGTCGGCGACGTCGCGGGAATGGGGGCCGACCTCTTCGAATCGTACGTCGGCTCGATCGTCGGCGCGATGGTTCTCGGCTTCTCGATGTATCAACAAGCGGACTACGCGACGCAGCAGCAGCTCGGCTACAACGCTGTCTTTCTACCGTTGGTCCTGGCGGCGGTGGGGATCGTGATCTCGATCCTCGGCACCTTCTTCGTGCGCACCCGCGAGGGTGGAAACCCGCAGTCGGCCTTGAATATCGGCACGTTCGGTGCGGCGGGGATCATGATCGCCGTCTCCTACTTCCTGATCACCAACCTGATGCCGAACGAGATCCGCATCGTCGACAAAGTCTACACGGCGAGTGGGATCTTCTGGGCGACGATCTCCGGATTGGTCGCCGGCACGCTGATCGGTCTCGTCACCGAGTACTATACCTCGGACAAATCGAAGCCGTCCCAGTCGATCGCCGAAGCATCGAAGACCGGTCCGGCGACGACGATCATCAAGGGCCTCGGCGTCGGGATGCTCTCGACGGCGATCCCGGTGATCCTGATCGCCGGGGCGATCATCGTCGCGTATCACCTCGCCGGCCTGTACGGGATCGCGATCTCCGCCCTCGGTATGCTCTCGACGACGGGGATTCAGCTCGCCGTCGACGCCTATGGCCCGATCGCCGACAACGCCGGTGGGATCGCCGAGATGGCGCACCTCGAGCCGAAGGTCCGCGAGCGTACGGACAAGCTCGACGCCGTCGGGAACACCACCGCGGCGATCGGCAAGGGCTTCGCCATCGGTTCGGCCGCGCTGACCGCTCTGGCGCTCTTCTCGGCCTACACGGCGTCGGCGAAGATCACGGCGATCGACATCATGAACCCCGAGGTGATGGCCGGCCTCTTCCTCGGTGGGATGTTGCCCTTCCTCTTCGCCTCGTTGGCGATGGACGCCGTCGGTAAGGCGGCCTTCGCGATGATCGAAGAGGTTCGTCGCCAGTTCCGCGACATCCCCGGCCTCAAAGAGGGCAAGCCCGAAGCGGTCGCCGAGTACGGCAAGTGTGTCGACATCTCGACCAGCGCGGCGATCAAGATGATGATCCTTCCCGGTTTGCTCGCCGTGATCAGCCCGTTGGTCATGGGACTTTGGTCCCGCGAAGCGTTGGCGGGCTTGTTGGCCGGGACGACGGTCTCCGGCGTGTTGTTGGCGATCTTCATGTCCAACGCCGGTGGCGCCTGGGACAACGCCAAGAAATACATCGAAGCTGGTGCCCACGGTGGCAAGGGCTCCGAAGCCCACAAGGCGGCGGTGATCGGCGATACCGTCGGCGATCCCTTCAAGGACACCGCCGGCCCGTCGCTCAACATCCTGATCAAACTGATGAGCGTCATCGCCCTCGTGATTGCGCCCGTGCTCGTCGCCTGGCACTCGCCGAAGCTGAAGACGCCGCAGACGGCTCCAGTGGTGCACAAGCAGCTGAAACCGCGCTCCGTTCTACCCAAGGGCACGAAGCAGCCAGGTACGAAGCTCGTCGTGCCCAAGCCCGAGAAGAAGGTCGACGCGCCCAAGCCCGAGAAGAAGGTCGACGCGCCCAAGCCCGAGAAGAAGGTCGACGCGCCCAAGCCGTCGGGTGAAAAGAAGACGGAGACGAATCCATCGAAAGCTCCTGAAAAGAAACCGGAAAGCAAACCTTCTGTTGACAAGAAGCCGGAGCCGAAGAAGAATAATCCGCCGTCCCAGTAGCTGGGCGGCGAGAACCGAGAACCGACATGCCGCGGCGTGACGCGCCGGGTGAGCTAGGAGAGCGCAATGCGCAAGTACGAGGCACTCTATATTTTGCGGACCGACAGTTCCGAGCCGGACGTCGAGGAGCTGCACGAGAAACTGAAGGGCGTGATCACGTCGTTCGGTGGTGTCGAGCTTCGTTTCGAGAACTGGGGCAAGCGCAAGCTGGCCTACGAGATGAAGAAGAACCCCAAGGGCGTCTTCTTTTACCATCTCTATCTCGGAGCGGGCGATGTCGTGCAGGAGATTCAGCGACACCTGCGGGTCTCGGACCTGGTGGTGAAGTTTCAGACGACCGTCCTGGAAGATGGCGTCGAGCTCTCCGACGAGCAGATCGAGCAGTTGCAGTCGACGCCGTCGGCGATCTTCGTGGCGATTCAAGACGAGCGCAAGTACGTCTCCGAGCGCACCAGTCGTTCCGACGACGATGATGACGACGACCGCGACGACGACGATCACGATGACGACGACGAGCGTCCGCGCCGCCCGCGCCACGTGGAAGATCACGACGACGACGATGATGACGTCGACGACGATGAGCGGGACGACGTTCGCGCGTGAGATTGGCCTCGCAGTCGGTGGCTCTCGGACAACGAGCTGAGTAGAGAGGATGACCATGGATGTGATTCTGACCGGAAATGTGTCCAATCTGGGCCGCACCGGTGACAAAGTGAAGGTGGCGGACGGTTACGCCCGCAACTTTCTGTTCCCCCGCGGTCTGGCGATTCGCTCGACCGCGAAGAATGCCAAGCAACTCGAGCACCAGAAGCGGATTATCCAGCGCAAGTTGGAGCGCGAGCTTCTCGAGACGCGTTCGCAGGCGGAAAAGCTCGACGGCTTGGAGCTCACGTTCGAGCGCAACGTCGGTGATGACGAGAAGCTCTTCGGCTCCGTGACCGTGCGCGACATCGAGCAGGCGTTGCACGAGCACGGCTTCGACATCGATCGCCGCCTGATCAAGATCGACGGTCCGTTGAAGAAGCTCGGCACAGTCCCCGTGACGCTCAAGTTCCACGCGACCATCAGCGCGACGATCAAAGTTTGCATAGTGGCGACCCAGTAGCCTCCTGGTCGCAACTCTCCGTCGTGCTGCCCGCGGCGTCGGCGGAGGCGCTCGGAGCGTGGCTCTTCCAGATCGGTGCGGTCGGCCTCGAGACCGTCGATCATGAGACGCTGCGCTATCGCAATCTCGCCGCGACGCTCCCCGAGGCTCACGTACAGATCGTGGGCTACTTTCCCAGCGACCAACATTCACCCGACGTGCTCAGAGACCGATTGGTCGATTGGTTGTGCGCCGAAGGTTGCGACGATGCGGTCTCGTCTCTACGCGGAGCAACGATCGCCGCCGAAGATTGGGCCGAGGCGTGGCGTGAGCACTTCACGATCCAGCGCGTCAGCGAGCGAATCGCGATCGTCCCCGATTGGCTCGCTCCTCCCGAACCGCGACCCGCGCTGACGATTCGAATCCACCCCGGGCGCGCCTTCGGTACCGGGACCCACGAGAGCACGCGTCTGGCGCTCTGTGCGCTCGACGAGGCGCTCCGCGCCAGGCGTGCCACGTCGCTGCTCGACGTCGGGTGTGGCTCGGCGATCCTTTCGATCGCCGCGTCGCTCTTGGGGACCGAACGCGTCGTGGGGATCGACAACGACGAGGGCGTCTTCGACAACGCGTCGCTCAACCTGGCGCAAAACGGTGTCGAAGGGGTCGAGCTCAGCGCGATCCCGGTCGCCGAGCTCGACGAGAGCTTCGATCTCGTCGTCGCCAACATCATCGCCCCCGTGCTGCAGGCGATCGCCGGAGCGCTCGTGGCTCGCACGGCTGCCGGCGGGCGCTTGCTGCTCTCGGGAATGCTCGATGTGCAACTCGGCGAGACCTGTCGCCGCTTCGTCGATCTCGGATTGAGTCATCAGCAGACCTGGTCGCAGGGCGAATGGCGCGCCGCCTTGCTGCGCAAGGAACGTCGAGGGTGAGCGAGTCAACGCCACCAGCGGTTTTCGTCGATCCGCTTCCCTCCGTCGGCGAGTGCCTCGAGCTCGAACGCGAGCAGAGTCACTATCTCTCCCGGGTGCTGCGTGCGCGAGCTGGTGACCCGATCCGCGTACTCGACGGCGCCGGGTCAGCCTGTCTGGCGACCGTCCGACAGATCGATCGACGTCGAGTTCTCCTCGCCATCGAATCAACGCTCGACGACGAGCCGCTGCGCGAGTCGCCACTGGCCGTACGCTTGGCCTTCGGCGTGCTCAAGTCGGCGAAGCTCGAGGTCGTCTTGCAGAAGGCGACGGAGCTCGGCGTGCGGAGCTTTCAGCCGCTGGAGATGTCGCGAACTCGCGAGCGCAAGCGCGCCGCCGAGCAACACGCGCGCTGGCAACGGATCGTCCTCGAGGCCGTGCGCCAGTGTGACCGGCGGGTCATTCCGCCGATTCACCCCCCGCTGCCACTGGACGCGTTGCGCCTCGACTTGGGCGAGCGCGGGTTGCTCTTTACGACCGAACCCGAAGCGGGCGATCTGCGGGCGCGCCTGCTGGACGTCGTGCCACACCCGGGCGCGGTCTGCCTCGTCTTCGGTGCGGAGGGGGGACTGGCGGAGGGTGAGACGGCGAGCCTCGTTGCGGCGGGTTTTTCACCCGTACGGCTCGGTCCTCGAATTCTGCGCGCGGAGACGGCGATCCTCGCCGCGCTCTCGATCGTGCAGCACATCTGGGGCGACGTTCATTAGCGCCGCGGCGTCGCATCTCGGCTCGCGGCGCGGCCTGCCTCGCGTCGCGCGGTTGACAATTGCGCCGCCGTTCATTAGATCAGAAGCGGGAGTCCGATGGAGATCGGCGGCCATGGAGATCAATCGACCAATCGACGTCCTCCTCGGAATGGGTGGCAATCAGGGCCCTGTCGTGCGCACCTTCGTCCGCGCCCTCGACGAGCTCACCGAGGCCGGAGTGTTTCGGGTTCGCCGCATCTCGTCTCTCTATGAGACGCGGGCGGTGGGGCCCGAGCAGCCGAGCTTTCTCAACGCCGCGGTCTGGGGCGAGACGACTCGCTCTGCCGCCGCGTTGCTGAGCGAGCTCAAGCGGCTCGAGCGCGCGTTCGGCCGACAGAGCGGCGGTCTCCGCTGGGGCCCTCGGCCATTGGACATCGACATTCTGCTGTACGGCGGCGAGGTGATCGAGAGCGAGCGGTTGATCGTACCCCATCCGCGAATGGCGGAACGGGGCTTCGTCCTCGAGCCGCTCTGCGAGATCGCCCCCGCGCTGGAGCATCCCGTGCTCAATCAAACCGTCGCCGAGCTCTGCGGACGCTGGCGGCGCTCGTCCGAGGCGCTGACCAGCTGGGTCCGGCGCGTCGAAGAAGGACAATCATGGTATTCCTCTCGGGATTGATCGACCGCGTCGCTGGCCGCATCGGATTGGTCGTGTTGCTCGCGACGCTGGTCTCGCTGGCGAGCGCGGGCTGTCGCCGACCGCCCACCGTCGAGCTGACGACGGCGAGCGTCGATTCGATGGCCCGAATTCGCCCTTTGAGCGCGCGGCTCGTGGGCGGATTGCCGAGCGAGGTGGCCGAAGTCTCGTCGTTCACCTCCTACTCGCAGTTTCTCGCCTTCGAGGCGCGGCTCGCCGCCCGGCACCGGACCGCCGACTTGGTCGAGTTGTACGAGAACGTGATCCGGCACGGCGACAAACGGGGGCTCGCGGCGGCGCGTCAAGTCGCCCTTCTCTTTCAGATGAACGTCGGCGCGATGGCCCGCGACCTCTTGCGCACGCGTCTGATACAGAACCCGAGGAACATGGCGCTGCGAGCCGTCGTCGCCGTGATGATGGAGCCGCAGGCGACCTCGATCGAGCGGTTGAAGGATCTGCTCTTGTTCTGGCGTACCGCCCTCACCCAAGATCCACACTTCCATACGCCCGCTGGCGAGGGGCCGGCGTCGATCAAGAAGCGGATCGCGCGCTTGCAGGCCACCCTCGATCGCAAGCTCGAGGTAGAGCGGCGCAAGACCACGTCGACACGGCCGAGCAGCCGTCCGACCAGCGGGCCGAGCAGCCGCCCGACGAAGGGTCCGAGCAGCCGCCCGACGAAGGGTCCGAGCAGCCGCCCGACGAAGGGTCCGAGCAGCCGGCCGACTTCGCCGCGGGTGAAGAAATGAGCGCGGGGCGCGTGCTCCTGATCGACGACGACAAGTTCGTTCGCGATCGTCTGCGCAGCGAGTTCCACTCTGCCGGGCTCGACGTCCACGCCTTTTCCTTCGGAGAAGAGGGGTTGGACTGGATCACCCAAAACCATTGCGACGTGATCGTGATCGATCCGACGAGCCCCACCTCGGATGGGCTCGTGCTCGTGCAACAGCTCGTCGACAGCGCGTCGCACGCCGAAGTGATCGCCATTCTGAGCCCAAACCACATCGAAATGCTCGAGGGCCTGCTCACCCTCGGTGTGCGGTCCGTGCTCTACAAGCCACTGGCTCTCGCCAACGTGGCACACGCCGTCAGTCGTGCGCTGATCTATCGTTCGACGCTCAAGGGCAGCAGCTTCGAGCGCGCCGACGCGGTGATCGAGGTCGTTCGTCGAATCGCGTTCTCGGCCGGGGAGCTCGGCTTTCATCAGACGACCCTCGGTGTCCTGCGCAATTGGTCTGGCGCCAAGGCCGGTCTCTTCTGGACTCGCGCGGGCGTTGGACAGCGCTCGTTCTTGGCCTCTGACTTCGGTCTCTCGGAGCGCAAGAAAGAGAAGCTCTCGACGCGCTTCGAGGCCTGGCTGGAGCAAGGCGGGCGCTCCCCAGAGCCGCGCGTCGTCATCGACCGCGCCGATCGCAAGGAGGAGGGCGTCAAGCTACCCCGGGGATACACTCACGGGCTCTTCGTTCCTTTGCGTTGGACCGGCGGCAACGAGGGCACGATCTGGCTCCTCGCGGACCAAAAGGTCGGCTGGAACATCGCCTGGCTCCACGAGTTGCACACCGTACAGGTCGTGGTCCAGTCGGCCCTCGAGCGCGTTGGCGATCAGATCTCTCAGATGGAGAGCGAGCGCTGGGACGAGCTGACGCGATTGTACGGTGTCGCCGGGCTGCGCCGCGCCCTCGAAGACATGTTGCTTCGGGGTGACGAGATCGGTCCGCTGGCGATCCTGGCGATCGACGTCGATCACTTCAAGCGAATCAACGACAACTACGGCCACAGCGTCGGCGGCCAGTGCCTCGTCGAGGTTGCGCATCTGCTCAAAGGCTGTATCCGCGCGGTCGACACCGTCTCGCGGCCGCGGGCCGACGAGTTCCTCGTCCTCTTGCCGGGCGTCGACGGGGCTGTCGGAGAGCCGATCGCCGAGCGAATTCGCCACGAGATCGAGCATCACCGATTTTTGGCGCGCGAAGGGCTGCACGTGCAGCTCACGGCGACGGTTGCCGTGCTCGATGTGCCGCCGACCCTGGCGCGCTTCAGCGATTTCGTGCGCACGACGGACCAGATCGTACAGATTGCAAAGCAGAGCGGCCGCAATCGCGTAGTCGGGGCGGCCGAAACGCGTGAGCTGGTCGCCCGCTACGGTCAAGATTTTTGACCTGAAGGCGGGCGCGTGCTACAGTTTCTTACTCGGTTCGATCCCGCACATCAACAGGAGTTGCGCCCCATGCAAACCCGCTGTCGACCTCGGAGTTGGGCGTTTCTTTCGTTCGTAGTCCTCTCGTTCGCCGTGATCGCGGGTTGCCAGAAGAACGCAGGGCCCGTGTTCGTAACGACGAGCGTGCTCGGGAACACGAGCGACACCCTCGGCCCCTATCAGGTGGTGACCGTCGTCGTCGACGACAAGTCGATCTCCAGCGTCTACCTCTACTACAAGGCACAGAGCGCTCCAGCATTCAGCCGCGTGAAGATGGGCAAGCTGGCACAGAACACCTGGGCTGGCGATATCCCCGGATTCCCCGCCGGAACGACCGTGCTCTACTACGTCGAAGCGGAAGACTCCAACGGGACCCTCTCGACCGATCCGATGTATGCGCCGAGCGATGTCTTCAGCTTCTCGATCGTGCCGATTCCGGGCACAGAAGACGCGAGCGACACGCTGGCCCAGGACGGAACCGACGGCGAGGATGGCGCAATCGATCGAGACATCGCGCTCGTTGAGGACAGCGCCGACACCGAGGACACCTTCGTCGAGGGCGACGCGGAAGACGCCGACGACCTCGCCGACGCCGAGCCCGACGTGCCACAGCCCGACCTGGTCGCAGACGTGTTCGTCGATCTGGTCGAGCCCGATCTGCGGCCCCCCGATCTCAGCGATGGCGCGAGCCCCGATCTGACGCCCGTCGACGTGAACGACGCCGACGACTTCGTCACACCGGACCTCGCCCAACCCGATCTCTCGGACGCGGTGATCGAATTCGACGCGCCGACGCCCGACCTCCTCGATGGTGGCGCGACCGACGTGATCGTCGGCTGTCAGTTCCAATGGATCTCGCCGCCCCAGGACTTCTACTACTTCTCGACGACCCAGGTCTTCCTCGAGGTCCGCGCGGCACCCGGCGTTCAAAAATACATCGTCAGCGACGGCGGCAGCAGCCCACAGCCCGTCCCCGAGCTCGGTCTGGCGTCGAAGGCGGACGGAACGATCTCCTTCACCTACGCGCTTCCCGAGGGGAGCTACAGCGTGGTCGTGACGCAGGCCGACGATCCGAGCTGCGCGACGACGATCCACTTCAAGGTTTCGCCGGGTTTGCCCGATGCCGACAAGGATGGCATCCCCGATGAGCTCGACAATTGTCCGAAGATACCGAACCCGGACCAGAAGGACAGCGACAACGACGGCGTGGGCGACGCGTGCGACAACTGCCCGACGGTGCCGAACCTCGACCAGAAGGACAGCGATGGCGACGGGATCGGCGACGCCTGCGACACCAACTTCAAGTGCACGAGCGACGCCGATTGCCCCGATCCGACGAATCAGATCTGCTACAAGAACGAATGCCAGAAGGTTCTGCCTTGCAAGACTGGCGATCCCAACGGCTGTCCCGCGCCCTTCATCTGCTACAAGGATCGTTGTCTGCCTCCGGACCGCGTGCCGTCGTCGTTCTGCAGCGGCGACGCGATGTGCCCGACGGGGTACATCTGCTCGTTCAATCTCTGCACGCCCGAGAGCTGCGTCGACTCGAGCGATTGCCTCTCCAACGAGCAGTGTCTCTTCGGCGAGTGTGTGCCCAAGATCCCCGGTATTCCGGGCCAGTGTCAGACCGACAAGGACTGCCCGGCCGGCCGCCACTGCTTCGCTCAGCTCTGCGTTCCGACCCAATGTCAGACGAGCTCGGATTGCGGGGGCGGGACGTGCCTGAGCGGGCTCTGCGTGCCGATTCCGATCCCGTTGCCCCAGTGCAAGGTCGACAGCGACTGCGCCGGCGCGTTTTTCAAGTGTGTCCTCAATCTCTGCGTGCCGA
>JAGQJP010000741.1 GCA_020430585.1 Myxococcales bacterium
AGATCGCCGCTGGTACGTGGGCACGCCGCCGGATGCGTTGCCAGAGCTCGCGTCCCGGGATCTGGTCGAACTCTTTGACGCTGATCGCCCAGACCGCGGCGCCTCCACTCAAACAGAGTGTCGTCAGCGGATCCGGCGCGGCGAAGCGGATGTCGACCCAGATCAACACGCCGTAGGTCAGCGCGCTGAGGGCGATGACCCGCAGCATCCCGCGGACGCTGGGCCAGGCGACGACGACGAAGAATCCGACGTAGCCGATGATCGTCGCCGCGAGCTTGTTCTGGAAGTAGCGCAGGTTGTCGAGGTAGCGTGGATCGACGGCGAGGCGGAACAAGAGCGCCAGACCGAGCACGTTGAGGGCGCTGACCACGATGAAGGCGACGTCGAGCAGCGGCGCGCGGCCGGCGATCCCGAGCTGCGGCTTGGCGCCGAAGAGATAGAGCGCGAGAAAGAAGCCGAAGACGAACCAGAGCTGAAGGGCCAGCTGTGTCGTCTCGGGTTCGGTTCGTTCGATGCGCAGGATCATCGTGGCGACGCGGAAATCGTGATTCGGCTCGATGATGCGCTCGACCGACTGGCGCCGATCACCGTCGAGGCGGACGAGGAAGTTCCCCGAGCTGAGCGGCTCGAGCGTCAATCCACGCGCGTCGGCCTCGCCCGGCCAGAAGAACTGCTTCTCGGCGAGCTTGGGCAGATCCCAACGCACGGAGCCGTCGCTGAGGCGGATTCGCCCCGTCGCCGGAAGCGTCGTCGAGCTCAGCCCGTGCACCTCGGCGAAGCGGCGCAGGCTCGGGAATAGAAAGCCGATCCCGACCAGCGACGCCGGCCGGTAGCGCACGTCGATTCCGCCCTGGCGCAACCAGATCTCGAAGTGAAGGCGGCCGACACGGACGAGGGCCCCGTCTTGCACGTCGATACCGGCCTCGAAGCGCGAGAGTGCGACTCGCTTGGGCGGCAGCAACGCGCTGGCGCTCCGCGGAGCGAAGGCGAAGACCTCGTCGGCGCCAGCGAGGAGCCAGCGATTCCCGCTGCGCGTCAGGCGCAGCTCGCGACCACTCCGTAGGCGAGGCAAACGGTAGCGTGCGCCGCTGGCGCTCGAGATACGAACGCTGCCCGCGCTGTTGGGGACGTGGACACCCAGAACACTCAACCGCGGTGGGCTGCGAAACTCGGTATAGCGCACGAAACCCCAAAAGAGGGCGCCAAGGAGCAAGAGGCCGATGACGAATGTCGGCCGGTCATTGATCGATTGCGGGTTCGAGGTCGTCATCACAATCCGCGTTAGGCAGAGTAGCGCCCGAAAAGGCAGCGTTTGACAGCGTGGGAGCGATCTTTTAGAGTCGTCTAAGGTTCACGCCGCTGCTCAAGGAGATCAGGGTGACGTCGATTTCACGCGTGCCGGACGTATCGCCCGCCGCTTACAGCTCTCCGCTCGACCATCTGCTCCACCACTTCGAGCGTGTGCGGCTGTGGCTGCGCCGCTATCTGTTGATCTATCCCGAGAGGCAGACCACCTCAGAGGGCGAGCCGTCGCACCTGTACGTCTCGCGCGCCGAGATGGAGCGCTTCCTCGGCACGCGCCCGCCGGGAGATCTCGCCGAGCTGGTCGCGATCGAAGGCGATCTCGAGCGCCTGGAGGCGCAAATACAGGAGCGCGTTGAGGTCTCGTCGCTCGAGGGCGTTCTGCTCCCGCTCGAGGAGCTGCGCGCATCGTTTCAGCTCAGCAATGACGGGCTCAATCTGCTGATCGCGGCCCTCGCGCCCGAGTTCGAGGCGGCCTTCACCCGCGCCTACACCCACGCCTGGTGCGATTTCACGCAGAAGCGCACCACCGTCGGCTTCCTGCTCGAGCTTCTCGGGCGCTATCCCGAGGATCGCGATCGAATCCGCGGCGCCCTGGACGAGGTCGAGCCGCTCGTTCGCTATCGCCTGATCGAGTTTCGTAACCCCTCGGTCTGGGGCGATTCGGCCCCACTGATCCATCGCTACGTCAAGGTCGCCGATCGGATCGTCAAGTACCTGCGCGGGCAGGTCGAGCCGCCACCGACGGAGTATGGCTCGTTTGCGCGGCTCAGGTGGCCGCAGCGGACGATCGAATCGGTGCTCGTGCCCGAGGCGACCAAGCAGCAGCTCCGTCATCTGTTGACCAGCGGCTACCGTTCGAAGAAGCGGGCGCTGCGGATCTTCTTCTACGGTCCCCAGGGCTGCGGCAAGAAGTCCCTCGCCGAGGCCTTCGCTGGCGAGATGAGCCGACCCGTGCTGCTCCTCGATCTGCAGCAGGTCCCGCTCTCGCCCGAGGCGTATTACTTGAGCCTGGTCAGCATTTTGCGCGAGGCGCAGCTTCACGGCGCCGACATCTATGTCGATCACGGCGAGGTCTGGCGCGAAGAGAAGGACCACGAGCTGGTGATTCGCCTCTTCTCCGAGGCGCTGCAATGGTACCCCGGGACGGTCTACTTCTCCGCTGATCAGGCGCTGCCCTGGTTGAACAAGCACCTCTCGGACTTCGTCTCGGTGCAGGTCCCCTATCCGACCTCCGAGGTACAGCGGGAGCTCTGGTTGCGCTTCTTGCCCCCCGATCTGCCCCTCGCGGGCGGGCTCGACGTCGACGAGATCGTCAAACGCTACTCCCTGGCGGGCGGCGGGATTCGCCAGAGCGTGCACGAGGTCGTCGAGCGGCTGCGCCTGCGCGACCGCAAGGACCACAAGATCTATCGCGACGAGCTCTACACCTCGATCCGCAACAACCTGAAGCATCAGCTCGGCGATCTGGCGATCGCGATCTCCAACGCCTACGACTGGACGGATCTGATCCTGCCCGACGAGACCAAAGAGAAGCTCGAGGGGATCCTGAACTACTTCCGCCACCAGGCGATGATCATGCGCGACTGGGGCTTCGGCGGTAAGCTGTTGTACGGCAAGGGGCTCTCGGCCCTCTTCTCCGGCCCCTCGGGGACGGGCAAGTCGATGGCGGCGGCGATCATCGCGCGAAAGCTGGGGATGGAGATGTTCCAGATCGACCTCTCGCGCGTGGTGAACAAGTACATCGGCGAGACCGAGAAGAACCTCGGTAAGATCTTCGACGAGGCGAGCCGCGGACAGGCGGTGCTGCTCTTCGACGAGGCGGACAGCCTCTTCTCGAAGCGCACCGAGGTGAAGTCGTCGACCGACCGCTACGCGAACCTCGAGGTGAACTACCTGTTGCAGCGGATGGAGCACTTCGAGGGGATCTCGATCTTGACCACCAACCTCGAGAGCGCCCTCGACGAAGCGTTCACCCGGCGGATTCGCTTTCGGATCAAGTTCCCCTTCCCCGACGCCGAGCAGCGTGCGCTGCTCTGGAAGTCGATGGTTCCGCCCGAAGCGCCCGTCGATAGCAGCCTCGATCTCGACTGGATCGCCAAGGATTACGACATGGCGGGCGGCAACATCAAGAAGGCGTTGGTGCGCGCCGCGATCCTCGCTGCCGAGCGCGGCGTCGGCCTCTCCTACGGGATCATCAAGGAAGCGGCGGACAAGGAGTTCACCGAGATGGGCAAGGTCGTTCGCAAAGGGACGGCAGACGAATACTGACGTGCAACGGATGTCCGCGAAACGCCGAACCCTCGAGCGCTACCTCGTCGCCCTCGAGCGGATCGGCGATCAGCCGGGCCTGGTCGCCTGTTTGCGGCGCCTGGCCGAGGTCGCCGAGGAGGAGGGCGCTTGGGCCGACGTTCTCGCCTACTGCGCTCGAGCACTGGTCGAGCTGCCCGCCGACGCGCCACGAGCCTATCGCGCCGAGGGGCATCTCCTCGTCGGGCGCGCGGCGACGCGCCTCGAGTCGTACGATGTCGCCCGCAATCACCTGATCGAAGCTTCGCTCACCTTTCGCGCGGAGGGTCGGCCAGCCGAGCTCGCGCTCTGTTTCGAGCTTCTGGCGGAGCTATCGCTGCGCGGGCGCGACGGACGCGAGGTGATCGCCTGGGCGCCGTATCCAGCGGCTACCGACATGCCTGCCGACGAGCGAGCTCCTTTTGCCGAGGCGGCGCGCCTCTTCGCCGAATCAGCGACGACCTATCTCGATGCTGGAATGGCGCTCTCCGGGCTCGTCGCGTTTGCTGGCGCGGCCCGCTGCCACTTCGTTGCCGTCGAGCACGAGGCGGCGCGTCTCTGCTTGATGGCGGCGTTGCAGCTCACAGAGATCATCGAGGATACGCCGCCCGCTCCACAACTCGCGCTCGTCGCGCTGCTCGTCGCGTACGGTGATCGCGCGGCGGCCGAGACGCTCCTGGACCCGCTGCTGCGGAGCGTGCCACAGCTCGATACGCCGAGCGCGGTGCGGGTGTGCGAGCTCGTTGGATGCCTCGCGCTTCGCGACGGCAGCTCGGTCGATTCCGCGAAAGAGGCGCTGCGCCATGTGCAGCGCGCTGCGGGCCTCAGCTTCGAAGAGCACGACCATCGCTCGCTCGTGCGGCTCTCGCTGCTCCACGCGCTGCTCGCCGTGCATCTCGGTCGAGACGATGGCGTCGAGGCGCAGCTCAAGCGGGCGCTCGCTGCTGCGAACGGGGCTGACGCTACGCAGCAACGCGGGCTGAGCGCGAACGTCGTCAAACTCGTCACGGCCCACCCCGAGCTTCTCGAACGCAGGAACCTGCGGGCGCATCTCGAGTCGTACGTAAACCCCTGATCATCGTCTCCTGCGAGAGGTCAGCCGTCGTTCGAGCGCCGGAAGCGGCCAACGAGGCGCCGCCAGAGGTTGGCGATATCGTCGAGGCGTAGAACGCGGGCGACACCCGCGAAGAGCAACAGGAACAGGGGCGCGATCACGACCGTGCGAAGCGCGACGGCCCAGAGCGTCGATTCCGGAAGGCCGGCGGCATAGAGGCCACGTTTGGCCGCGTAGGCGGCGCTGCACGCGATCGCCAATGCCAGAAGCGACTTTCCGAGGACCGTGACGAGCGGACGCCCGTGCTCCCAACCGACACGACGGTAGTAGAGGATGACGAGCGCGCCAGCGAACAGGTTCATCCCGCAGGCCGATGCGAAGGCGAGCCCGTCGACGGCGTCGCCGAAACCCCACGCGGGAAAGCGGGTCATGAAGAGCCAGTAGAGCGGTAGCGTGGCGATCGCCGCGGCGCTGCCGACGAGAGTCGGCGGCCACATCGAGCGTCTGGCGTAGAAGCCGCGCGAGAGCATCTCACGCACGCCCCAGGCGACGACGATCGCGCTGAAGAAGACGAGGACCCGCGCCGTCCGCGAGACGTCGTCGAGGGTCATCTTCCACCCGTAGAAGATCACGTAGGTCCCCTCGAAGGCGAGCAGGGCGAGCAGACCGGCCGAGACCGCGCTCAGCACGATCACCAACCGCAGCGCCTGACCGAGGCGCCGTTCCAGAGCCTCGTGGTCCCCCGCTTCGGCGAGCTTGGAGAGAAAGGGAAAGGTGGCGATCCCCGTCGCCAGACCGAAGAGGGCGACGGGCACCCGGACGATCGTTCGCGCCCAGGTCAAAAACGAGATGCGGCCCGCCTGAAGGTTGGAGCCGAAGGCCTTGAGAAACCACTCGTCGGCAACGGTCAGGGAGAACCCGAGCATGATCGGCAGCGAGAGCAAGAGGAACTGACGCAGTGCGGGATCGCGCCAGTCGATCGTGAGCGTGAGGCGCATTCCGACCTTGCGCGCCCCGAGCCACTGGATCGCGAAGTTTCCCACGGCGGCGCCGAGAAGCACGCCCCAGGCAAAGCCTTCGACGCCGAGGGTCGGCGCCAACAGCAGGCCGCCGCCAATGATACCGGCGTTGTAGACGAGGGGAGCCAGCGCGGCGTAGCCGAACTGTTCCTTCGCAAGCTGTACGGCGGTCAAGAGGCCGCCGAGGTAGAAGAAGACCTGCGCTGGAAGGATGATCCGGACGACGCGGGCGAGCTTGGCCAGTTCGACGCCGCTAAAACCCGGCGCGACGAGCGGCACGAGCTGTTCGGCGCAGACGAAACCGACACCCACCAGGAGCGTCATCGCTGCGCCGAGGATGAGGAAGATATTCGAGAAGACGCGCCATCCGCGCTCTTCGTCGCCCCCGACGAGGTAACCCGAGAAGATCGGGATGAAGGTGATCGAGATCGCCCCGGCGGCCAACAGATAGTTCAAGAAATCCGGGATGGTGAACGCCGCGTAGTAGATGTCCGTCTCCCGCGTCGCACCCGAGAGGTTGGCGATCACGCGCTCGCGCAGGAAGCCGATCAAGCGACTAGCCAGGATGCTCGACCCCATGATCAGGGTCGCGGCGGTCATCTTGCGAGCAACAGACGATTGTGACACGGATTTCCTCCGCCTCGATATTCACCAGCGCGACCAGCCCTGTCAATTCTTTCCCCACGCCATACGGCGATTCGGGTCGGCGTCCCGTGCGCATCGGCCCAGCGACCCACGTGGTGGGGTCCGCGCTGGCGTATCGGCGGCTAGTTTGTTATGCTGCCGACGGAACCGAGGAGCGAGGAATCCGCGATGCGTCGGCAGCGCAGAATCGATTCGACCGGGCTGAGGTCGATGGTCGTCGTCATCGTGATGGCGCTGAACCCGTTGGGTTGTCGCTGCGATCGAAAGCGCCAACCCGTCGCCGATCAGACGCTCGCTGATGTCATCGTGACGAAGACGTCGGACGCCGTGACGCTGACCGATCTCCTCGCCGAGCGCGAGCGGCTGGCGCGCGCGGTGAAGAAGCGTCAACGCGCCCAACAGATGATCGAGGTCGGGGACTACGAGGGAGCCCTACCGCTGTTGCGTGAGTTGGAAGATACGCTGCCCGATGACAGCGTGCGTCTCACGCTGCTCGCCGAGGCGCTCGCGCGGGCGCGCCCCTTGGCGACGAGCCGTCTTCGCACTGGGCCGGAAACCCCCGAAGCGCTGATCTATCTGCATCGCCTCTGTTTGCAGGAGGAGGCCGTCGCCTGCGCGGCGCTGCGCAAGAAGCCCGCGGTCGCCGCGTTGATGAAGCGAGTTCCGGAGTTCGAGGCCGTCCTCGACGCTCACAAGAAGCGGTTACCCAGAGGGCGACTCGACCTGGCGTTGAAGAGTCAGCGGCAGGTCGGCAGCGTGTTGCACGAGATGTTCGGCGCACCCGTGCTCGATCTGGTCGTCGGACACTTCGATGGACACAAGAGCCCGAGCGTCGCCCTGCGTTTCGCGCGCTGGCCGTCGGTCGTCTACTTGGCGACGCGGCGTTCGAAGGGCTGGCGCCTGCACTACGTGAGCCACACCTACGGCCGTGGCTCGTATCGAATCGCGCTGCGCAAGCTCTCGGTCGGCGTCGATCGCGATCTGCTCTGGCTGCGATACACGGGTTACGAGAGCGAATACGATGGAAACGACGTGCACGTGCTGATTCAGGCGGCGCCCGCGCCCATCGTCAGCGCCTGTCTCTTCACCACGAGGTATCGTGAGGATCCAAGCGGCGGGCTG